>CAMBID010000083.1 GCA_945867445.1 uncultured Clostridia bacterium
CCACTGGCTTTCTCCCGTTGAGTTCGCTGTCCAATATGTTTGACAAACCTACAGGGGTTTGGCGGACGAAGGCCCTTGCGCCCTGAAAAAACACTCACAGCCACCTGTGCAGGCAAAAAAGCAGCAGTGTCACCGCTGCGAACGCCACAATCAGAAGCACCGCTCTGCCTCTATGTTTCTCTTGGTGCGGTTCTGCGGTCTGCGGGAAGGAAGACTCTGCCTTTCTCCTTGGCGGAGGGGACTGCTGTTTTCTCCGGGCCGCACAGTACAAGGCAAGAGGGTCCGTCCGGTCCAGGATGCGCTGGTGAAACGCTTCGATCCATGCGCTGTCATCCTCCGAACACAGTCCTTCTTCTGTCGCATTGTTCTCATGGGCGATTTGGTTTCGAATATGGCGATAGTATTTGAGTTGCCGGTAGTCATCCCACCATCCGGTAACCTGAAGCCCAGCGCCGGATTTCCGGTCCATATCTTCCAGGTAGCCTGTAACACCGACGCCATTCATGTCTCGGCAAAGATTATCAAGTCGCTTATAGGCCTGCATAAATCCCATTATGAACTCCTCCCTCCAATCAAAATGGCAGCCTACGCCCAACATCGGAAGCTCTTATTTGTCTCCCTCCCCTGCCAGATGACAGACGGTCTCTGCCAGCTCCTCCCTTGTGGTGAGGAGGTTCAGGACATCCAGGAGGGCGTTGGGACTGAGATACTCCGGAAGATCCAGTGCTTTGGTCAGAGCCTTCCGCCGTTCCGCGCTGCCGCTGCCGCCGGAGAGGCCCAGGGCAAAGAGGTCGGCCTTCGTGATTGCCTGACCCGCCGCCGGTTCCCTCGCTTCCTCCTCAAAGGTCGCCCCGCAACGGCGGAGAACGGCGAGGAGGGTGGCGGGGTCCATGCCCTCCACCCCCAGCTTTCCCTCCTTGCCGGGGCGGCGCTTGCGGCGTTCCTTCCCGGCAACGTCCGGGATGTAGGCCTGCTTCACCTTCTCCTTGGGCAGGGCGCCTTTCAGATGGTTGCGGATGACAAAGCCCGCGCCGTCGCTGTCCGTCAGCAGGATGAGGCCCCGCTTCTCCGCCAGCTGACGGAGGAGGGCCAGCTTCTCCGCGTCGCGGAAGACGGCGAAGCCCCCCAGCTCCACCACGGCGGCGTCCACCACCTGGGCGATGGTATTGTGATCGTAACGGCCCTCCACCACGATGACTTCCTTTACCCTGGGTTTCATTTCTTCCGGGCCCCCAGGTTCACCAGCAGCAGCTTCAGCTCGCCATTCCCGTCGATGCCCCGCTCGCTCTTGAGGCGGCGGTCCAGGGTCTGGCTCATCCGCACGGCGTCGGCGCACCACTGAGCGGTAGTGCGCCTGGCGGCACTCAGCAGGAGCTTCGCCGGATAGTCGGACTTCATGCCCCAGAGCTCCATGAGCCAGGCGCGGTCACGCCCGGTGTCCAGGGCGATGCGGGCGGTGTAGATCCGCCGGAGCTGGCTGCCCAGGGCCGCATTGATGAGGATGGGCTCCGTCTGCAGCTTCAGGAGGTCCCCCAGGATCTTCGCCGCCAGGTCGTAGTCCCCCTTCAGCACCGCGTCCGAGAGCTTGAAGACCTCCGCCGAGAGCTGGGGATCCGCCACGGCGTCGATGTCTTTCTCCGTGACGGTCTTCCCCTTGGCGTAGGCCGCGATCTTGCCGATCTCCTGCACGAGGCCCGTCATGAGGGACCCGCAGGTGAAGATGAGGTACTCCGCCGTCTGGCGGTCGATGTCCTTGTCCAATGCCCGGAAGCGCCGAGCCACCCAGGCCACAAGGTCGCTGCCGGAGACCGGAGCGAACTCCACCGCCTCCACATGGTCGGAAATGGCCTTGCAGAGCTTTTTCATGGTCTTATTGGGCTTATAGGGAACAGTATCGTAGACGAAGACCAGGCAGCCGTAGTCCGGGAGGTCTGCGAGCAGGGCGATGAGCTTCTCCCGCTGGTCCTCCCCCAGCTTGAAGAGATCCCAGTCCGTCACCACCGTCAGCGTCCGCTCCGCCATCATGGGCATGGCCTCCACTGCCTCGGAAAGGGCCTCCACCGTCAGGGTCTTACCGTCCAGGGCATGGTCGTTGAACTCCTCAAAGCCCGCCGGGATGAGCTTTTTCCGCAGCTCCCCCAGGTAGTGGCTGCGAAGGTAGCTCTCCTCGCCGTAAAAGATGTAGGCCGGGCCCGGCGTGCCTGCCGCCAGGTCCTCCTTGAACTTCCGGAGGGCGGCGCCCTCCCGTTTTTCCGCCATACTTGTCCTCCTAATGCACGCTGAGCCGCAGGTCCCCCTGCAGGTCGGTCCGGTAGATGGTGATGCCCCGCTCTGTCAAACGCTCCATGGTCTGGTCGCTGGGGTGCCCGTAGGAATTGCTGCCCACGCTGATGAAGGCCGACTCCGGCCGCAGGGCGTCCAGGAGCTCCGCTGAGGTGGAATACCTGGACCCGTGATGCCCCACCACCAAGGCCTCGATATCCGGCAGGTCGTAGCGCTCAATCAGAAGCCGCTCCATCTCCGCGTCGATGTCCCCCGTGATGAGGAGATCGTAGTCCCCGGCGGAGAGGAGATAGACCAGCCCCCGCTCGTTGGAGCTGTCCTCCCCCAGGGGCGGATAGACGGTGAGGGTAGACTCCCCCAGGGACAGGACAGTCTTTTCCGTGATGAACTGCACCTCCGTGCCGTGGGCCTCCGCCGCCGCCAGAATTTCCGCCCGGGCGTCGGTATCCCCGCCGTCCGGCGGACAGAGGAGCTTCTCCGCCCCCACCCGCTCCAGTAAGCCCAGGACGCCGGAGACGTGGTCGTAGTCATAGTGGGTCAGGAGCAGGTAGCGGAGCTCCCGGCATCCGGCGCTCTGCAGGGCGTCCGACGCGATATCCCCTGCGTCGTACCAGCGGTTGAGGCTTCCGCAGTCCGTCAGGGCGAAATCCCCTCCGGACGAGAGAATGACGCTCTGGCCCTGGCCCACGTCCAGCACCTCGGCGTTGAGGCTGCCGTAAGCATAGCGCAGGGACCCAAGGTACACAGCGTAGAGAAGGCAGGCCGCGGAGAGCCCAGCCGACAGGAGCCACTTGCCCCTCCCCTTCTCCCGGGAGAGCCAGGCGCTGCCGAAGAGGAGGTAAAGGAGCCCCAGCCAGTACTTGAGATATGGATTGCTGAAGTAGAGGGCGTGGTAGGGGACCTTGGCCAGAAGCCCTGCCATCCAGAGCAGGTAGCGCGCAAGGATCCCCGGCACAAAGGCCAGGACCTGCCCCAATGGCAGCCAGAGGAAGCTGAAGCCCACCGCCAGCAGTCCCCCGCAGAAGAGAAAGCCCACGCACCAGAGGCAGAGGAGATTGCTCACCGGCGAGATCAGGGGCAGGCTGTTGAAATACACCGCGCAGAGGGGCGTCGTGAAGACCATGGCCCCCAGGGAGGCCGAGACGCTGCCGGTGAGGAACCGTCCCGCCGCCCCCAGATCCCGGCCCCTCCCCAGCCAGTCACTGCACTTCGGCGTTACCCAGAGGATGCCGCCGATGGCGGCGAAGGAGAGCTGGAGACTTACCGACGCCGCGGCGAAGGGGTTCGCCAGCAGGATGAGCCCCAGCGCCGAGAAAAGGGCCGTGAGGCTGTCCCGCTCCCGGCCGAATAGGGGTGCAAAGAGCAGGAACGAGAGCATCACGCAGGCTCGCAGCACCGAGGGTGAGGCCCCGGAGAGCAGAGCATAGAAAAGGAGCAGCGGCAATCCCAAAAAGGCTGTGAGCCTCCGCCGGTGGCGGCCCAGCACAAGGTACAAAAGCTCTATCAGATAGGCGCAGTGCATGCCGGAGATGGCCAGAAGGTGATAGAGCCCCACCTCCGAGAGATCGTCTCCCGCCTTCCCCGGAATGCCGGAGCGGTCCCCGGTGAGGATCGCCGTGAGGAACGGCGCGGAATCGTCGGAGAAGATGGCATCGATGCGCGCCGCCATGGCCCGGGCCGTCCGCTGCGGAAGCCAGCGGAGACTCCCGGCGCTGCCGCTCTCCGCGCTCTCCTCCCCCCGGCGGTAGGCCAGAAGAAAGACGCCCTTGGAGGTAAAGCTCCGGATGCTCTCGCCCCGGACCTCCCGGGCGCTGCCGAAGCTCACATCGCAGGTGACGGTGTTCCCGGGCTCCAGGCCCATCAGCACCTCGCTCCCATAGTAAACGGCCTTCCCGGGAATGAGGCCGTCCAGCCGGACGGTGACCTTCGCGCCATAGTCCGTGGCCTCCGGATACTCGCAGAGGGTCATGGTCACGGCAGCGCGCTCCGTGTCCGCCAGCAGCTCCGCGGGTGAGAGGAACAGCTGGGTATAGAGGACGTGATACCCCAGGCCCGCCGCCAGGGCGCAGCCCAGCAGCAGCGCCCGCCACCGGAAGAGGTCCCGCAGACGAAACGCCGCCAGGGCCGTCAGGGCAAGGCAAAGCCCCACCCCCGGCAGCAGGACCGCCGGCGGCAGCAGATATTGCGCGAGAAAAACCCCCAGGGAAAATCCGCCGCTGAGAAGAGCCAGTCTGCGCATAAGGCACCCTTTCGTCGGTAGGTTTGCAGAGCCGTATCCAGCGCCCAGCAGGGCGCTTTGCTTTCGGTTTTCATGATACCACCCCTCCCCTTTTCTGGCAAGGGGCAATGGCATACCCAGCCGTCGTTGATACTACTCTCCCATTAAAATAAGATATTTTAATGGGAACCGCCGCGCTTTG
>CAMBID010000084.1 GCA_945867445.1 uncultured Clostridia bacterium
CTCCTCCAGCTCCGCCAGGACGCGGACACCCTGATGGAGGCCGGATACATGGCGGGCGAGGGCGCGGACCTTCTCCTCTCGGAAAATGCCCTCTACGCCGCCCTCTCGGACTTCCCCACGGTGATGATGGACGCCCTGCCCACCTCCCGCCTGCCCCTCAAGCCCCGGAGTCTGCTTCATATCGACGCCCGCCAGCTCTCCAGCTACGGCGGGAGCCTGGAGACTGCCGTCGCGGATATGGAGCACTACCGGAAAAGCGGCAGCGGCGTTCTGGTCCTCTGCGGCGGCGAGACCAGGGCCGGGAATCTCCTGCGCATCCTGGAGGAGCGGGGCATCCCGGCGGCGCTGGATCTTGCGGGCCGGGCCATGCCCGCCCCCGGTGAGGTGCGCGTCACCCTGGGGGCCCTCAGTGCCGGCAGCGAGTGGCCGACCCTGAGCCTCGCCATCCTGACGGAGGGGCAGCTTCTCTCCGTTCAGCGCAGGCGCCCCGCCCGGGCGCCCAAGGAGTCCAACCGCCAGAAGCTCCAGTCCTACACGGACCTGAAGCCCGGGGATCTCGTGGTCCACATCCACCACGGCATCGGCCGCTTCGCGGGCATCCACCGCCTGCCCACCGATGGGGTGGAGAAGGACTATATCAAGATCGACTACGCCGGAGGCGACTGCCTCTATGTCCCCGTCACCCAGCTGGACATGGTCAGCAAGTATATCGGCGGCGGCGAGGACGCCCAGGAGAAGACCCGGCTCAACAAACTGGGCGGCACCGAGTGGACGAAGCAGAAGTCCCGGGCCAAGGCCGCCGTGAAGGACCTCGCCAAGAACCTCATCCAGCTCTATGCCCAGCGGGCCCGGCAGCCGGGCTTTGCCTTCTCCCCGGACTCCGCCTGGCAGCAGGAGTTTGAGGACGCCTTCCCCTACCAGGAGACGGAGGATCAGATCCGGGCCATCCGGGAGATCAAGGCCGACATGGAGAAGCCCCGGCCCATGGACCGTCTGCTCTGCGGCGACGTGGGCTACGGCAAGACGGAGGTGGCCCTCCGGGCGGTGATGAAGTGCATTCTGGACGGGAAGCAGGCCGCGATCCTGGTGCCCACCACGGTCCTTGCCCAGCAGCACTACGCCACGGCCCAGAGCCGCTTCCGCTCCTTCCCCGTGACCATTGAGGTCCTCTCCCGCTTCACCTCCCCCAAGGAGCAGAAGCGCATCCTCACGAATCTCGCCGAGGGGCGGGTGGATCTCATCATCGGCACCCACAAGCTCATCCAGAAGAATGTGAAGTTCCATGACTTGGGGCTCCTGGTCATTGACGAGGAGCAGCGCTTCGGCGTCAGCCACAAGGAGAAGCTCCGGGAGATGGCCCGCCAGGTGGATACCCTGACATTGTCCGCCACGCCCATCCCCCGGACCCTCAACATGTCCCTTGCGGGTCTCCGGGACATGTCCACCCTGGAGGAGCCCCCCCGGGACCGCCAGGCCGTCCAGACCTACGTGCTGGAGCACGATTGGGGCGTTTTGGCGGACGCCTGCCGCCGGGAGCTGGACCGGGGCGGCCAGGTCTACTACCTCCACAACCGGGTGGAGAGCATCGACCGTGCTGCCTCCCGGCTCCGGAAGCTCCTGGGCCCTGAGGTCCGCATCGCCGTGGGCCACGGCCAGATGGGGGAGCAGGAGCTCTCCGGCGTGATGCAGCAGATGGTGGAGGGGGAGGCGGACATCCTGGTCTGCACCACCATCATCGAGACCGGCATCGACATTCCCAATGTGAATACCCTCATCGTGGAGGACGCCGACCGCATGGGCCTTGCCCAGCTGCATCAGCTGCGGGGCCGCATCGGCCGCAGCGCCCGCCGGGCCTACGCCTACCTCACCTATCGCCCGGGGAAGATTTTACAGGAGGCCGCCGCCAAACGCCTGGCCGCCATCCGGGAGTATGTGGAGTTCGGCTCGGGCTTCCGCATCGCCATGCGGGACCTGGAGATCCGGGGCGCCGGCAACCTGCTGGGTTCCCAGCAGAGCGGCAGCATGATGAGCGTGGGCTATGACCTCTACCTGAAGCTCCTGGAGGAGGCCGTCCTGGAAGAGAAGGGCGAGACATGGGAGACCGCCCGGGAATGCGCCGCCGACCTCACCGTCAACGCCAACATCCCGGAAAAATACGTCCCCTCCGCCCAGCAGCGGATGGACCTCTACCGCCGCATCGCCTCCGTCCGGAGCAACGACGACGCCTCCGACGTGCTGGATGAGCTCATCGACCGCTACGGCGAGCCGCCGAAGCCCGTCCTGGCCCTGCTGGACGTGGCGCTGCTCCGCGCCGCCGCCGTGAAGGCGGGGGTGGGAGACATCAGTCAGCGGGGCGACAAGCTCAAGCTCCGGCTGGATGCCTTCCGCCCCGCGGCGCTCAGCGCCGTCTGCGCCATGCCGAAATACCGGCGGAGCCTGAACCTCTCTGCCGGGGAGACCCCGTCTTTGACGCTGACTCTCCCCAAGGGGGCGGATGTGCTGGAAGCCGCCCTGACGCTGGTAGAGGACCTGCAGCTTCGGGGTGGGGGAGCGGAATAATTCCCCGGCCTGCCGCATAGATATCACCGGTCTGTCCCATTGGGACGGGCCGGTGACGTTTTTTGCCGGGGCCCCGCCCCGGGGAAAGGATGGCGGAATGAGACGATGGATGGCGCTCCTTGTAGCGCTGGGGCTGCTGGCGGTCTCCGGCTGCGGACTACCGGGCGAAAACGGCAGTGCCCCGGGCCTGTTGGAGACGGCGGCGGGCCTTCCCGCCCCCTGTGCGGTGGCGGAGGCGGACGGCGTCAGCGTCGGCAGCCGCAGCTATCTCTACTGGTTGGGCCGGAACTGCGCGTACCTTTCGAATGCCCTGACGGCCCAGGGCCGGGAGACCCAGTGGAACCAGGGCACCCAGGGAGAGACCCTGGGGGACGCCGCCAAGTCCGCCGCGTTGCGGACGGCGGTACTCTACGCCCTGATCCCGAAAATTGCGGAGGACTGCGGCATCCTGTGGGAGGATGCCGACGAGGCCGCCCTTCAGGAATCCCGCACCGCCCGAATCGCCGCCCTGGGCGGCGAGGACGCCTGGACGCGGCAGCTGGCCCGCTGGGGTCTCAGCGAGACCGACGCCCAGGCGCTGGCCCGCTGCCATCGGCTTTACGGAAAGCTCTATTCCCTGAGCCGCACCGGGGGCAGCGCCCTCTACCTCCCGCCGGAGGAGATCGCAGGCTATGCCGAGAAGCAGGGCCTTTGCACCGTGGGCGTCCTGGCGGTCCCGGACACCCAGGCGGCGGAAACCATCCGGACGGAGCTTGCCGGCAGCGCCGACCTCCCGGCGGCCTTCGCAGCCAAGGCGGAATCCTCCGGCGTCCGGCCGGAGAGCCCCGTGACTCTGGGCGCCGGGGAGGATACCCTGCCGGAGGAGGTCATCCAGACGGCGAAGGCATTGACGCCCGGGCAGCTCAGCCCCGTGGTGACGGCGGGGGGACAGAGCTTCCTCCTTCTGGGAATGGAGCTGGATGAGGATGCCGCCGCCCGGGCCCTCTTCGACCAGCGCCTCACGGAACGGGCCGAGCAGGCGGAGGTAAAGCTCCTGGCGGCCTATGAGGACATTGACCCCGGCAAGTTCTACCCCGCCCTTACCGCCGCCCAGGCCGCCCTGGACGCCAACAGCGAAGCCGGCGCCTCTCCCTCCGGCAGCGCCCTTGCCCCAAGCGCCAGCGGATGAAGCCGCAGGCGCTTGCCCGCAGCGGCCTATCAGCGAGCGAAATTTTTCCTCTCCCCTTTTCCCGACGGGATTCTTCCCCCGGCCTCTGCTACCATGGCGGCAAGAAGATCGCCGCCGTGGGCGGCATGGGAGGGACGAGCCTTGGGGAAGGGGAAGCAGTTGACGGAAGCCCGGCGGAGGGAGCTGCCCGTGTTGGGCATCCGATTTTTCCTGGCGGCAGCGCTGTGCGCGGCGAGGATCGGAGATGGGGAGGCCCCCTTCGCCCTGGGCTGCGTGGCGGCGGCAGGCGCGGGGGCCGGCGGCATCGCCGCGCTGCTGGGCTGCGGCATGGGTCTCGCCCTCTTCCTGGACTTCTCCGCCGGCCTCATCCAGCTGGGCTCCGCCATCCTCATCGCCGCCGCCACGACGGCCCTGCAGGGGACGAAGCTCGCGGAGAAGCGGGGCTTTGCCCCGGTCAGCGCCGGCGGGATGTACCTGGCGGTGAAAGGCATCTGGGTCCTGCAGTCGGCGGACCCGGCGGAGGGTCTTCCCCTCTGCCTCCTGACGGCGGCGCTTGCCGCCCTCTCCGCCTGGGGCTATGTGCCCCTGCTCCGGAGAAAACAGCCGGAAGAGGCGGGTCTCCGCTTCCTGGGGCTGACGCTCCTGGCCGCCCTGGGGGAGGCGGAGCTGGCGGGACTGAGTCTTGGCGGCGTGGGGGTCATGGTTCTGGCAATCCTCACCGCCTGGCGGCAGGGGACCGCCGGCGCCCTGGAGACCGGCCTTCTGGGAGGCTTCCTCCTGGACTGCTGCGCAGGCGGCGGACTGCGCCACGCCGCCGCCTGTGCCCTTACCGGCCTCCTCTGCGGACAAGCCGCCCAAGGGCGCCGGAGCCGCCTGTCCCCTGCCCTGGCGGCGGGCCTCGCCGGGGCGGCGCTGCTGCTCCTGACCCCCGGGGCGGAGGGACAGGCCCTCCTGGCGGAGGCGGC
>CAMBID010000085.1 GCA_945867445.1 uncultured Clostridia bacterium
GTGACGCCGGGGGTGTCCTCCACAATGGACAGCCGTCGTCCGATCAGCTTATTAAAGAGCATGGACTTGCCCACGTTGGGCCGCCCCACGATGGCGACGATGGGTTTCATCGGCTCCCACTTCCTTTCCGTACCGCCGCCGGAGACGGCGGCAGCTCCGCACAGGCAGTATTTTTGCCGTGCGGACATAAATTTACATGATTATTATAACCGTCAAGTCAAGGGATAGCAAGGCAAAAAAGTAAGGAGGGAAGAAAACTCTTCCCTCCTAAGCAAGCAAGCCTCTTACTTCGCCACGACGGACTTGACGGTCTTGACCTCGCGGCCCTTGTACGTACCGCACTCGGGGCACATTCTGTGGGGCAGATGCAGCGCACCGCACTTGGAGCACGCAACGAGACCAGGAACTGCCAGCTTCCAGGTGGAGCTACGTCTCTTATCACGTCTTGCCTTGGATACTTTTCCCTTAGGGACTGCCATGTTGACACCTCCTTGATCTTGAACAGCGGCTCAGCCGCTCTTACTCATTGGGTTCGTTCTCTAAAAGCGTTGCAAGGATCGCCATCCGGGGGTCAAGCTCCTTCTTGCAGAAGCAGGGGCCGAGGTTCAGATCAGCTCCGCACCGGGGACAGAGCCCCTTGCAATCTTGGGAACACAACATCTTCGTGTCCATTTCGAGGAGGAAGGCCGTCCGGGCCAGATCCTCCACATCCACAAACTCGCCGTCCTCCAGCAGAACGATGTCGTCATTGTCCTCGTTCTGCTTCTCCGTGGCCAGGAAACACCGCCAGGAAACCTCCTTCTCTCTCAGGAAGGGCTTGGCGCAGCGGTCGCAGACACAGTGAAGGGTGGTTTTCGCCTGGAGCGAGAGCTCCAGCACATCCAGGCGGTTGCGGACGCTGCCGGTAACGGCGACAGGATCCGCAATGGGGCGGCTGCCGCCGAAATCCAGGCCGGATAAGTCCATGGAAAAGGCGAAAGGCAGCTGAGCGCCGGGGGTGTTCAGGATGGATCGAACGCTGAATTGCATAGTACACCTCGCAATGACACGGGTATTATTATAGTAGGCTAAGCTCTTCTTGTCAAACATTTTTTGAGATTTCCTTGCCAAATTTCTGCAGAGCCGCTAGAATAGGGGCAGAACGGCAAGGAGGAAGACGCCCATGCGGGAGATCACCATTGGAAAAAATGACGCAGGACAGCGGCTGGACCGCTTCCTGGGGAAGACCCTTCCCCTGCTGCCGCCTGCCCTGGCCCAGAAGTACATTCGACTCAAGCGGGTGAAGGTCAACGGAAAGGGCTCCAAGCGGGACGTGCGGCTCCAGTACGGGGACGTGCTGCAGCTCTACATCAACGACGAGTTCTTCGACCAGCCCACGGAGGAAAACCGCTTCCTCTCCATCTTCCAGCCCAGCCTCACCATCGTTTACGAGGACGAAAACCTGCTCCTGGCGGACAAGCGGCAGGGCCTTGTGTGCCATGCCGACGAGACGGAGAAGGTCAACACCCTGATCAACCACATCCAGGCTTACCTCTATCAGAAGAAGGAGTGGAATCCCCGCTGGGAGAACGCTTTCGCCCCGGCCCTGTGCAACCGCATTGACCGGAACACCGGAGGGATTGTCATCGCCGCCAAGAACGCGGAGACCCTGCGGATCCTCAACGAGAAGATCCGGGGCCACGAGATCGAAAAGTCCTACCTCTGTGTGACCCTGGGGCGGCCCAAGCCGCCGGAGGGCCGCATCGAGGGCTTCCTTCGGAAGGACGAGGTGAAAAAGCAGGTCTCCTTCTACCACCGGCCCGTGCCTGGGGGGAAGAGCGCCGTGACCTTATATCGCACCCTGGAGAGCCGGAACGGGCTGAGTCTCGTGGAGTGCCGGCTGCTGACAGGCCGAACCCACCAAATTCGGGTCTCCCTGGCGGAGATCGGCTGCCCGCTGCTGGGGGACGGAAAGTACGGCCGTGGCGATGTGAACCGGAAGTACGGCGAGACCCGCCAGGCTCTCTGCTCCTACAAGCTGCGCTTCGCCTTCCCCACTGACGCGGGAATGCTGAACTACCTGCGGGGGCGGGAGTTCACCGTGGAGGACGTTCCCTTCCGGAGACAGTATTTCCCGGAGGAGGGCTAAGGGGGCCTTCCCGATTTTTCCGTTCTTTCCCGCTTTTTCTCCCGGTTTCCCGGTTTTTTGCTTTCCCCCGCCCACCGCTTTGGCGGCTCCGCCGCCGGAAAGGAGCCCTTATGAAGCTCTACCTCATCCGTCACGGCCAGTCGGAGGGCAACCTCCGCCAGGTCTTCCACGGCCAGTTCGACTATCCCCTGACGGCGCAGGGGCGGGAGGAAGCCCTGCTCTGCGGGGAGAAGCTCCGGGACGTGCCCCTTGTCCGCTGCTGCGCCAGCGATCTCCGGCGAGCCCGGGAGACGGCGGAGCTGGCACTTTCGGGGCGGGACGTGCCCATCACCCTCCTCCCTGCCCTGCGGGAGCAGAACGTGGGGGATCTGGAGGGTCTTACCTGGGAGGAGATGGGGACTCTCTATCCGGAGCTGCTGGATAACTTCCTCCACCGCTGGTTTGACACCACGCCCCCGGGCGGGGAGTCCGGCCGGATGATGGAGAAACGGGTGGCCGCCGCGCTGAAGGGAATCCTTACGCGGGACGAGGATACCCTCATTGCCGCCCACTTCGGCACTCTCTCCCTGGTTCTGCACATCTTAGGCATTGCCCGGGAGGAGGAGCTCTTCACGAAACCGTGGTTCATCCGTCAGGGCTGCTGCAGCGCCATCCGCTGGGAAAATGGCCGGGCGGAGCTTCTGGCTCTGAACGCCTGAAAAAAACGTTTGCCTTTGAAATCGTCCGTCTCCGCTCCGGAAATCCGGGGCGGAGACATTTTTTCGGAAAAAGTGGGAAAAACTCCGGAAAAATCCCCGCAAAATTGCCCGGAATCCTTGACTTTTCCCCCGGGTTCCGATAATATTTTGAATTGCCGAATTTCGACGGGAAAGTTACCCTCAGAGGGCAAAGCGCACTACGATCCCCGGCGCGCTCCACTCCGCTGCCGGCGCGTATTGCCGTACTGCGTTTTGCCGTCTGAGCGTCCCCCACGAAACAGAGAGAAGAGGCCCCAAAATTCAGAAGAAATGGGGGAGGATAAATGTCCAAAGAGTTGATTCGCCTGCGGGACATCTGCATGGCATTCGACGACGAGCAGGTTCTCGATCACTTAAATCTCTATATCAATGATAAGGAATTCCTCACACTGTTAGGTCCCAGCGGCTGCGGCAAGACCACGACCCTGCGGATCATCGGCGGCTTCACAACGCCCACGGGCGGCGATGTGCTGTTCGATGGTGTGAGGATCAATGACGTTCCGCCCTACCAGCGGCAGATCAACACAGTCTTTCAGAAGTACGCGCTCTTCCCGCACCTGAATGTCTTTGAAAACGTGGCCTTCGGCCTGAGGATGCAGAAGCGCCCGGACCCGAATAACCCCCAGAAGACCATGAAGATCCCCGAGGAGGAGATCCGGGAGCGGGTTCTCGAAATGCTGGAGACGGTCAGCCTCAAGGGCTTTGAGCACCGGCATCCGGACCAGCTCTCCGGCGGGCAGCAGCAGCGGGTGGCCATTGCGAGGGCCCTGGTGAACCGGCCCAAGGTGCTGCTGCTGGACGAGCCGCTGGGGGCCCTGGATCTCAAGCTCCGCAAGGACATGCAGATCGAGCTCAAGCGCATCCAGCAGCAGGTTGGCATCACCTTTATCTATGTGACCCACGACCAGGAGGAGGCCCTCTCCATGTCCGACACCATCGTCATCATGGACAAGGGCACCATCCAGCAGATCGGCACGCCGGAGGACATCTACAACGAGCCCAAAAACGCCTTCGTGGCGGACTTCATCGGCGAGTCCAACATCATCGACGGCACCATGCCCCGGGACAACGTGGTAAAGATGTACGGACGGGAGTTCCCCTGCCTGGACGGCGGCTTCGCCCCCAACGAGCCGGTGGACGTGGTCATCCGCCCCGAAGACATCGACATCGTTCCCGTGGAGCAGGGGCAGCTGGTGGGTACCGTCACCTCCGTCACCTTCAAGGGGATGCAGTACGACATCATCGTGGACTTCAAGGGCTTCAAGTGGCTGATCCAGACCACGGACCACTCCCCCAAAGATGCCCGCATCGGCATCAAGCTGGATCCTGACAGCATCCACGTAATGAAGAAAAGCCGTTACTCCGGTATGTTCGGTGACTACTCCTCCTTCTCTGAGGAGTACGATGAGCTGGACGACGCCAGCCTGGGGCTGGATGAGGAGGAGAGCGGGGATGAAGAATAGGCTCTCTCGCTTCGCCGTCCCCTATGTCGTCTGGATGGCGATCTTCGTGGTGGCGCCCATCCTCATCATGGTGGTCTACGCCTTCTCCTCCGCCCAGGGCGGCTTTACCCTGGAGAATTTTTCCCAGATGGGGACCTATACCGCGGTCTTCACCCGGTCTTTCAAGCTGGCCATCGTGGCCACCCTCATCTGCCTGATCATCGGCTATCCCACGGCCTGCTTCATGAGCCGGGAGGGACCCTCCTTCCAGCGGGTAGGTATGGTTCTCATCATGCTGCCCATGTGGATGAACTTCCTGCTGCGGACCTACTCCTGGATGACCATCCTGGAAAACCACGGGCTTTTGAACC
>CAMBID010000086.1 GCA_945867445.1 uncultured Clostridia bacterium
CGGGGGAGAATAATACCAAAGCCGGATCAAAAGCTTTCCAAGCTTTTGATCGCGGGAAGCGCGTCCGGTTTTTATGAGACGGCGCGGCGTGCATCCTGCACGCCGCGAGTGCGCGAAGCGCACGGGATTTCAAAGGAAAGGATTTCCCTTGAAATCAGTATTGGGGAAAAATGCGGAAAGCTTACCAAGGGGGACTTTGATGAAACGGAAGGAACCGTATCTCCTCGTTGCCTTTGGCGTGGCCCTCTACGCCGCGCTGATGAACTTCGGCCATGTCTGGGCCGCTCTGGGCTGGGCTGTGGGCTTGCTGACGCCCGTCCTGGCGGGGCTTCTGGCGGCCTTCGTCCTCAGTGTGCCCATGAACGGTTTTGAAAAGCTCCTGCGCCGGGGGCTCCCACGGGCCAGACAGAGCCTCCTGGACGGCCTCAGCCTGGGGCTCACCGTTCTGGTCATTGCCGCCGTGCTGGCTCTCGCCCTCCGCCTGGCGGTGCCGGAGCTGGCCCGGAGCCTCGGCAGCATCGCAAATGAATTGAAGCTCCGCTGGCCCCAGTGGGCCCGGCAGCTCTCGGATCTGGGCCTGGATACCGGGGCGGTCACGGACTGGCTTGCCGCCAACGATTGGCGCACTCTCCTGGAAAAGGCCCTCACCGGGGCCGGGAGCCTCATCGGCGGCATCGTGAATGTGGCCAGCTCCACGGTCTCCGTGACGGTGAACGCCGTCTTTGCTCTTGTCATTATGTTCTATGTCCTCTTGGGCAAGCGGGACCTGGGGCGCCAGTGCCGCAAGCTCCTCTACGCCGCCCTGCCGGAGAAAACGGCGGACCGCGTCTGCGCTGTGGCTGCCCTGACCCACGATACCTACTCCCGTTTCCTCTCCGGCCAATGCGTGGAGGTGGTGATCCTGGGGAGCCTCATCTTTGTGGCGTTCTCCCTCTTCCGCATCCCCTACGCCGCCCTGACGGCGGTGCTCACCGCGGTCCTGGCCTTCATCCCCTATGTGGGGGCCTTCAGCTCCTGCGCTATCGCCGCATTGCTGACGCTTCTGGCCCAACCGGAAAAGACCCTCCTCTGCATCATCGTCTACCAGGCGGTCCAGTTTGTGGAGAACCAGTTCATCTATCCCCATGTGGTGGGCAGCTCCGTGGGTCTTGCCCCCATCTGGACCCTGGTGGCCGCCATCCTGGGCGGGCAGCTCTTCGGCCTCGTGGGCATCATCTTCTTCATTCCCCTGACAGCCGTCGTCTGCCAGCTCACCGCCCAGTCCACCAACCGTCGTCTGCAAACCAAGGGCCGCAGCCCCGCCGACGCCGCCAAAGCGGAAACCGCCCCGCCGGAAAAACCGCGGGAATAACACTACTCTCCCATTAAAATAAGATATTTTAATGGGAGAGCAGTATCAGATAAAAACCGGAGCAAAAGCTTGGAAAGCTTTTGCTCCGGTTTTTATAAGGCGGCGTGCACCCCGCTCGCCGCCAGTGCGCGGAGCGCACGGGATATCAAAGAGTATCAGTATCACTCTACCGGGAGGCCGGTGAGGGATCTCCGCAGAAGGTCGAAGGCGTGGTTCACGCTCAGCTCCCGGATGCGGAGCCGCTGGCGCCGTCCCAGCTCCAGATGGCGGCAGTAGGTCGCCGTGGGGGTCGCCAATCCCACGAAGACCCGGCCCACGGGGTTATTCCGCTCGTCGGGATCGGGCCCCGCCACCCCGGTGACGCTGAGGGCAAAGTCCGCCCCGGTGAGACGCCGCGCCCCCTCCGCCATGGCCCGGGCGGTGGGCTCAGACACAGCGCCGTGCTGGTCCAGAATGTCCCGGGGCACCCCCAGGACGCTGGCCTTCATCTCCGTCCAGTAGCTGACGACGCCCCCCCGGTAAACGGCGCTGGCCCCGGGCAGGGCCGTAATCTCCTGGGCGATCTGACCGCCGGTGCAGCTCTCCGCCGTGGCGAAGGTGAGGTGTTTCTCCTTTAAGAGCGCCAGGCACAGGGCGGGCAGGCCGGGAACGTCCACGCCGTAAACGTAGTCCCCCAGGACGGCCTCCACCTCCGCCGTCACGGGGGCCAGCAGGGCTTCCGCCTCCTCCTCCGTGGCCGCCCGGGCGGTGGCCCGCAGCCGGACCTCCGAGGGCTTGGCGTAGGTGGCGAGGCTGGGATTCACCATGCGCTCCATCCGGCTGCCCAGCAGGTCCTCCACGGCGGACTCCCCCAGCCCAAAGGCGCGGATGTCGTGAAAGCGGATGACCTCATGACTGAGGCCCTGCAGATAGCCCTTGGCCTCCCGGGAGAACACGCACTCCAGCTCATGGGGCGGGCCCGGGAGCATCAGGACGTGGACGCCGCCGGTCTCAAAGGCACAGCCGGGAGCCGTCCCGGCGGCGTTTGGCAGGACCGTGCAGTTTTCCGGCAGCCACGCCTGCCGGAGGTTGTTCTCCGTCATGGGAACGTGCATGGCGGTCTCAAAAAAGCGGCGGATGCCGGCCTCGACCTCCGGATGGTAGACCAGCTTCCGTCCGAAGCACTCCGCCACCACCTGCTTTGTGAGGTCGTCATAGGTGGGGCCCAGGCCGCCGGTGGTGAGGAGGATGTCCGCCCGTCCCCGGGCGGTTTCCAACACGGCGCGCAGCCGCTCCGGATTGTCCCCTACCACCGTGTGGTAGCAGACGCCGATGCCCAGGGCGTTCAGCTCCCGGGAGAGGTACTGGGCGTTGGTGTTGGCGATGCTGCCCAACAGCAGCTCCGTCCCCACAGCGATGATTTCCGCGGTATACATAATGCCTCCTTTCACGGGGAGCATTGCGCCCCGGAGCCAGGGGAAATTTTGAGCCCCTTACGGCAGGTCCTTTACGAAGCGGACCATGCCGTCGTCGTCCCCGGTCCCGTTGGGGTCATGGGTTCCGGGTGCCGGGGGTTGAAGGATTCCACGATCTGATACTCTTTCTTGATAAAAATCTTTGATTTTTATCAAGAAGGCGCCGCTGTCAGCGTCGCCCTTTTGCGGCAGTCTGCCGCAAAAGCCGTCTCATAAGTTCTTGACGCGCCTGCGGCGCTATCAAAAGCTTTGAAAGCTTTTTATCAAGAACTAGTATGAAAGCCGCAGCGCCTCACGCAGAAGTGGACTGCACTTATCAAAGTACGGCGCGCGGGTCTCCCGGCGCCGCACCTCCGGGGGGAGATGCACCGCCGCCTGCCAGGCCGACTGGCCCAGCCCCCGGCTGCTTGCGTCCAGAGGCTGCCGCGTGACCTCCGGCAAGCTTCCCCCGCTCATACTTTCGGCGGCCGGCCGTCGGTGAGGCGCACCAGGCTGCCGTCGTTCTTGATCCGCACCCGCTGGATGCCGGAGAGGGCCTTTTCCATGAGGCCCTCCACGTCCAGGGCACTCTCCGCGGCGATGACATCGGCAAGGTGGGGCCGGGTGTTGGGATGCCGGGGGGTGAAGACGGTGCAGCAGTCCTCATAGGGCAGGATGGAGGTCTCGTAGGTGCCGATGCGCCGGGAGGTTCGGATGATCTCTACCTTGTCGATGCCGATGAGGGGCCGGAGGACCGGCATGGCCACGGCGTTCTCCGTGACGGCCAGGGACGCCATGGTCTGGCTCGCCACCTGGCCCAGGGACTCTCCGGTGACGAGAGCCTGGCAGCCCTGCTGCTTCGCTACGGTCTCAGAAAGGCGCATCATGAAGCGCCGCATGATGAGGGTGAAGTACTCCTCCGGGCAGGCGCGGCGGATCTCCTCCTGGATCTCGGTGAAGGGCACGATGTGCACCAGCAGCTGCCCGCACCAGGGAGCCAGCTCCTGCGCCAGGCGCAGCACCTTCTCCTGGGCCTGGGGGGAGGTGTAGGGCGGGGACTCAAAGTGCACCATCTCCAGCCAAACGCCCCGGCGGGCCATCATCCAGGAGGCCACGGGACTGTCGATGCCGCCGGAGAGCAGGGACACGGCCTTGCCACCCATCCCCACAGGCAGGCCTCCGGCCCCCGGCAGGGCGGGCGCGTGGACGTAGGCCGCCCGCTCGCGGATCTCCACATAGACCGTGAGCTCCGGGTCATGGACGTTCACAGCCACCTTCGGGAAGGCCCGGTGGAGGAGGCTCCCCACCTGCTGGGAGAGCTGGATGGAGTTCAGCGGGAAGCGCTTGTCTGCCCGCTTGCTCTCTACCTTGAAGCTCTTGGCCTTGGCGAACTCCCCGGCAAGATAGACCGTGGCGGTCTTCACGATGGCCTCCACGCTCTTCTCGCAGGGTACGGCCCGGACCACGCTGACAATGCCGAAAATTTGCGCGCAGGCGTGGTAGACGGCGTCCATGTCCGTGACGCCGCTCTGGGGCTCCACGTAGATGGTGCTCTGGCGGGTGTAGATGCGGAAGGTGCCCAGCGGCCTCAGCCGCCGGGCCACATTGGCCATGAGCTTGTCCTCAAAATGGCTGCGGTTCAGTCCCTTCAGAACCACCTCGCCCAGCTTCAGAAGAAAAAGCTCCGGCGGCAGGATGGGGGTCTCGGGGGCGGCAGTTTCGATCTCACACATGGGGAACCTCCTGAAAAGAGGCCAACGGGCCTCGGGATGTTGGCGAACAAGTTATGATAATGCGCAGGGAGCGAAGCCGGAACCCTTGAAAGCCAAGGCTTTCATGGTTCATCGGCTTTGTTCAAGCGCAAGGCTTTGGGACGAAATTGTCCAAACCCAT
>CAMBID010000087.1 GCA_945867445.1 uncultured Clostridia bacterium
GAACTAGAAGAAGGAACGAAGGGAGGGAACATGACCATTGCTGGAAGACACGGCAGGAACCGCCGCCGGGGCAGTCGTTTCGGTGTGCTCTATAAGCTGCTGACCCTCGTGGTGGTCTGCGCCGCGGCGGTGCTGGCCCTGACCCTTTTCTTCAAGGTGGAGACCGTGGAGGTCACCGGCAACAGCCGCTACAGCGCCCAGGAGATCCAGGACGCCTGCGGTGTCAGCCTGGGGGATAACCTCTACCTTTTGAGTAAGCCCGACATGGTGGCGCGGCTCCACCGGCAGCTCCCCTATATCGACGAGGTCCGCATTACAAGGCGGCTGCCGGACACCCTCTGCGTCCAGGTGACGGAGTTTACTACCGTCTACGCCGTGGAGCAGGAGGGCACCGTGTGGCTTTTGACCTCCGGAGGCAAGATCGTGGAAACGGTCTCCTCCCGGGGGGATGTTCCTCTCATCGACGGCTGCGAGCTCCTGGCCCCGTCTCTCGGGGGGGAGGTGAGCTTTGCCCTGGAAGTCCAAAACCGGCAGGAGAGCCTCCTTGCCCTGCTGGAGGCCCTGGAGAGCGCCGAGCTCACGGAGGGCGTCCGGGCCATCCACTTGGGTGACCCCGCCGTCCTCACCATGGACTACACCGAGCGCTTCACGGTGGAGATGCCTTACGGCGGGGAGTACCCCCGGCTCCTCCGATACCTTACCCTGGTCATCGACGAGCTGGAGACCAACCTCACCGGCGTCATCGACCTGACCCGGGACGGCGAGCCCCACTTCCGCCCGAACTAAGGGGGAGGCAGACGGAAAGGAACGCATCCCGGCGGAAGGAATTTTTCGGAACGGGCCGGAAATCCGTCCGGAATACTTGACCTGCCGGGGAAAGTAGCTTACAATAGAAAAATACCGGGGTCCGGAGGGACCCACAGGATATCGATACTTTTCCGGGGCCCGGCGCCCCGTGGCTACAACAGATAGTGGGAGGAAGCACAATGGCATTCGGATTGGAAACCGGTCCCGAGACCGTCGTTAATATCAAAGTCATCGGCGTCGGCGGCGGCGGCAACAACGTGGTCAACCGCATGGTGAAGTCCGGCACCAAGGGTGTGGAGTTCGTGGCGGTGAATACGGACAAGCAGGCGCTGAATGTCTCCAGCGCCACCTATAAGATCCAGATCGGCGAGAAGCTGACCCACGGCAAGGGGGCCGGCGCGGATCCCGAGGTGGGCCGCAAGGCCGCCGAGGAGAGCCGCGGCCAGATCGCCAAGGCCCTGGAGGATACCGACATGGTCTTCATCTCCGCAGGCATGGGCGGCGGCACCGGTACCGGCGGCGCTCCCATCGTGGCGGAGGTGGCCAAGGAGATGGACATCCTCACCGTGGGCGTCGTCACGAAGCCCTTCGGCTTTGAGGGCCCCCGCCGGATGCGGGCCGCCGAGGCCGGCATCCGGGAATTGCAGGACAAGGTGGACTCCCTGGTCATCATCCCCAACGAGCGGCTGAAGTACGCCACTGACCAGAAGATCACCTTTGCCAACGCCTTTGAGATCGCGGACGATGTGCTGCGCCAGGCGGTGCAGTCCATCTCCGACCTGATCCGGGACACCGGCTTCATCAACCTGGACTTCGCCGACGTCACCGCCATCATGAAGAACGCCGGCATGGCCCACATGGGTGTGGGCCGGGCCGCCGGCAAGGGCAAGGCGGAGGAGGCCGCTCGTATGGCCATCTCCAGCCCTCTGCTGGAGACCTCCATCGAGGGCGCCCGGGGCGTGCTCATCAACATCACCGGCTCCATGGACATCGGATTGGAGGAGGTGGAGCAGGCCGCGAGCCTGGTCCAGGCCGCCGTGCATCCGGACGCGCTCACCATTTTCGGCGCCACCTTCGACGAGACCATGGACGACGAGATCCGGGTCACCGTCATCGCCACCGGCTTTGAAAAGACCGAGGAGGCCCCCGTCACTCCTGGACTGAAGACCCCTGTCACCACCGCCCCTGCTGCGGCCGGAACGGCGGCTTCCGCCCCGGCGGAGGAGAAGCCCGCCCATGCTGAGGCTCCCCAGCCCCTGGAGATGGAAGAGCCCAAGGCCGAGGAGAACGATCCCTTTGAGGATATTTTCAAAATTTTCCAGAACCGAGACTGAACTTCCACGGAAAATACTGTGACCGGACCCCGCAGGCTGTGTCTGCGGGGTCTTTCTTCGTTCTGCCCGCTTCTTCCTTGGCAGCGCTGGGGATATCTGTGCCGCGCCTTTCCGGCAAAAATGCAGAGAGTAAGCATGCCGGCAATGGACCGGCAGCGTGTCGGAAAGGAGTGATCTCATTGCATGAACACGTTTTTCAAAGCAAAGGAAAAGCAAAACGGCGGTCAGGGGCGGCGCTGTGCCTCGCCATGCTTCTGGCCGTGTCGGGATTGACTCTCCCGGCCCGGGCGGCAGAGACGCCAAGGCAGCTGGTCCCGGTGGGCCACACCGTGGGCATCAAGATGTTCGCGCGGGGCGTCCTGGTGGTGGACCTCGCGGAGGGAGAGAGTCCGGCGAAGGAATGCGGATTGGCGAAAGGTGACGTGATCCTTCGGTGCAACGGCACCGCCGTCACCTCCACGGAGCAGTTCCAGCAGCTTTTGCAGGGGGAGGAGGAAGTGGAGCTCTCCGTCCGCCGGGGCGGCAGCGCCAAGACCCTGACGGCGGAGCCGGAGTGCAGCGAGAGCGGCGACTGGGTCATCGGCGCCTGGATCCGGGACAGCATGGCAGGCATCGGCACCGTCACCTACTATGATCCCGAGAGCGGAGCCTTCGGCGCTCTGGGTCACGGCGTCACGGATACGGACACCGCCCAGCTCCTGCCCTTCGCCAGTGGTTCCGTCCTGCCCTCCACGGTGAAGGCTGTGAAGCGGGGCCAGGCCGGGGCGGCCGGGGAGCTGAAGGGCAGCTTTGACTTGACAAAGGACCTGGGCTCCCTGACGGCCAACACCGCCAGCGGCATCTTCGGGGCGCTTTCCCCCTGCGCCCTGACGGAGGGGGACGCGATCCCCGTGGCGGAGAGCTCGGAGGTCCGGGACGGTCCCGCCGTCATCCGCAGCAACGTGGAGGGCGACTGCGTCAAGGACTACCAGGTGGAGCTGAAGCGCCTGGGGGACGGAGAAGAGCGGAACCTCCTCATCACTGTGACAGACCCGGAGCTGCTGGCCGCCACCGGCGGCATCGTCCAGGGCATGTCTGGCAGTCCCATTATTCAAAATGGAAAACTCATTGGAGCCGTGACGCACGTTCTTTTGAATGATCCGACTAAAGGATATGGCATTTTTATTGAAAATATGCTGAAAGCCGCCTGAGCGGCGGCGCCCGGGGAGGACAACGCCTTCCCCGGGCGCCGCTCTCTGTTTCTTTGTAGAATTGGGAACGTGCAAGCTGGGAAGTATTACCCGGAATGTGGCAGGGGCAAAGGAAAAGCAGAAAAAATTATTGTCGACCTAAAAATCTGTCGAACGGTTCTTGGGATATTTTTACATTTTTCTGTTGCAAACGATGTCCGTTTATGATAGTTTATATCCAACGGGACTTGAAGCTTCAAAAAAACCGTCGCAAAGTCCCTTCGGAAAACGCCATCAAAACTATGAGGAAGGTCAGGGAATGGAAGATGCAGAATACGGCTAAGGTACTGCTGGCGGATGCCAATGAGGAATTTCGCGCCCTGCTTGCGGGCGCGATCGAAAAGACCGGGGAGTTCACGGTGGTGGGCTCCACAGGAGACGGGATGGAGGCTCTGCGCCTGGTGGAGGAACACAAGCCGGACCTGCTGATTCTGGACACGGTGCTGCCGGGGTTGGACGGCTTCGGCGTACTGTGCCGCCTCCCGGAGTTGGGCGCGCCCCAGGCCATCGTGCTCTCCGGATTCTTCAGTGACCGGGCGGCATCCGAGGCCCTGGAGCTGGGCGCGGCCTACTATCTCACCAAACCCTGCCAGATGGATGCGCTGCTGGAGCGGATGCGGGCCGCCTGTCACCGGGAAGCGCCCAAGCCCCAGCCCGTGGACCTGCGGGGCGCTGTCACCGAGATCATCCATGAGATCGGCGTTCCGGCCCACATCAAGGGCTATCAGTATCTGCGCCAGGCGATCATTCTGACGGTGCAGGATATGGATCTCATCAACGCAGTCACCAAGGTGCTCTACCCTGCCGTGGCCAAGCACTTCAACACCACGCCCTCCCGAGTGGAGCGGGCTATCCGCCACGCCATCGAGGTGGCCTGGGACCGGGGCGACCTGGAGACCCTGCAGAAGTACTTCGGCTACACCGTCTCCAATACCAAGGGCAAACCCACCAACTCTGAGTTTATCGCCATGATCGCGGACCGCCTGGTGCTGGAAGGCCGGACAGGGGAGCAGGAGTAAGGGCTCCGCTCCGGTTTCCCCGGCACCGGAGCTTGGCGAACCCCGGCCTGGCGGGCGGGGATGCGCCATGGACGGGGATCCGCTGCCGGACAAGGGGGGATTCTTTCCATTCGGAAAGAATCCCCCCTTGTCCATTTCCGGGAAAGATGCGGGTGGATTTTGAGCTTCCCCAGATCCCTGGTACGAAACCCGGATCAGAAGCTGATACTAGAATCCATTAAAAACAAGACAATCGTCTTGTTTTTAATGGATTCTAGTCTGAGTGAAAATCACACTGCGGGGGATGA
>CAMBID010000088.1 GCA_945867445.1 uncultured Clostridia bacterium
GACAGCGGCGCCTTCTTGATAAAAATCAAAGATTTTTATCAAGAAAGAGTATTAACTGAGGGTATGATAGGGCGGAAGGGAAAGAAACAGACCCCGGAAGGGGGGAAGGAGCATGGCATGGAGAAGCAGCGGCTGGACAGGATCCTGGCCTCCACCGGGAAGTGGAGCCGCCGGGAGGCAAAGCTCCTGGTAAAGCAGGGGCGGGTACTCATCGACGGCAGCCCCGCCGCCAGCGCAGAGGAAAAGTGGGACCCCGCGTCGGCGGTCATCACCGTGGACGGGGAGGACATCGGCTACCGGCAGTTCACCTGGCTCATGATGTACAAGCCCGGCGGGGTCCTTTCCGCCACGGAGGACGGCAAGGGCCGGACCGTCATCGACCTGCTGCCCCCGGAGCTCCGGCGCCTGGGCCTCTTCCCGGTGGGACGGCTGGATAAGGACACCGAGGGCCTGCTCCTCCTGACGGATGACGGCAAGACCGCCCACGACCTCCTCTCCCCCCGGCACCATGTGGACAAGGTTTACTACGCCCGGACTGCGGGCTGTTTGACGGAGGACGACCGTGCCGCCTTCCGCGCCGGCATGACCCTGAGGGACGGCCTCCGGTGTCTTCCGGCGGAGCTGGAGATCCTCTCCGCCGGCGAAACCAGCGAAGCCCTGGTGACGCTGCGGGAGGGGAAGTTCCACCAGGTGAAGCGGATGCTCTCCGCCCGGGGCAAGCCCGTCACCTATCTCCGCCGGGTGCGCATGGGCAATTTGCCCCTGGACCCGGAGCTGATGCCCGGGGAGTACCGTTTCCTGACCACCGAAGAGCGGGAAATCCTGGGGGCGGAAAGGGACTGAAGCGGGAAAATTCAAATGTTCACCAAAAAGCATGCTTGTTTTTTGTGGAAAAAAGAAAAAATCTCTTGCAATCCGGCGAAAAGCCCGATATAATGACAACATGGACAAATTGCACAAATGATCCTTGAGATTTCGTGGAAGGAGACCGTCTATGTCTGGGAGAATTTTTCAAGGCGTCGTCCTGCAGATGAAGGAGAACACGGACCGCACCATCGGTGTGATGGACGGCGAGGGCGTGGTGGTGGCCTGCAGTGAGCTGACGCTCATCGGCCAGCGTTGGGCGGAGTACGTGGGCCCCATCAACAACGCGGCGGGGGCGCTGCTCTGTCTGGAGGGGAAGACCTTTAAGGCACTCACCGGCTGGGGCGCGCAGTTTGATTACGCGGCCTTTACCCTGGGAGACAATGAGATCAGCCGGACAGTCTGCTCCATGGCCTCCGTGGCGCTGAACGCCGCTAAGGCCTACTACGAGGAGAAGCACGACCGCGGCTCCTTCGTGAAGGACGTGATCTCGGACAACATTATGCTGGGTGACATCTACATGCGGGCCAAGGAGCTCCGGGTCCCGGCGGATGTCTGCCGCGGCGTCTTCGTGGTGCGCTCCCTGCGCAAGACGGAGTCCGTTCCCACGGACGTGATTCAGGCCCTCTTCCCGGACCGGCAGAATGACTTCGTCATCAGCGTAGGGGACGGGGACGTGGTCCTCATCCGCCAGATGCCGGAGAATACCGGCGTCAAGGAACTGAACCGCATCGCCGCCTCCATCGAGGAGGCCCTGCGGGAGGGCAGCGAGAGCACCGTGGTGGTGGGCATCGGCACCCTGGCCATGCACCTCCGGGATCTGGCCAAAAGCTATAAGGAAGCCCAGATCGCCATCGAGGTCGGCAAGGTCTTCGACACCGAGAAATATGTCATCAACTATGAGAATCTCGGCATCGGCCGTCTCATCTACCAGCTCCCCACCACCCTCTGCGAGATGTTCCTCCAGGAGGTCTTCAAGAAGAACCCCATCGACGCTCTGGACAAGGAGACCCTCTTCACCATCCACAAGTTCTTTGAGAACAACCTCAACGTCTCCGAGACCGCGAGAAAGCTTTTCGTCCACCGCAACACCCTGGTCTACCGCCTGGAGAAGATCAAGAAGATCACGGGCCTTGACCTGCGGGAGTTTGACGACGCCATCACCTTCAAGGTGGCGCTGATGGTCAAGAAGTACCTGAACTCCCGGGGCATCGAGTCCTGACATCCCGTGCCTTTCGGCGCGCCGCAGCTTCCTGCGGCGCGCCTTTTCCGTAAACCGGCGGTTCCCGGAGAAAAAATTTTCCCGGAGCGGTAAGATTTCCGGGGTGTGATGCGTCTTCCAGACAGAAGGAGGTGAGAGGCCGATGGAGTTTGAGGAGGTCTACCGGAGCTATTTCGGGGATGTCTACCGCTATCTCCTGCATCTCAGCGGCAACAAGACCGTGGCGGAGGACGTCACCAGCGAGACCTTTCTCCGGGCCATGCAGGCCCTGCCAAAGTTCCGGGGAGACTGCGAACTGCGCCTCTGGCTCTGCCGCATCGCCCGGAACACCTACTTCAGCTGTCGCCGGGACCCGGATAATCTCCCCGCGGAGGAGCCGGGAGAGGACCTGAGCGCTCCGGCCCCATCTCCGGAGGAGGAAGTCCTCCGGTGGGAGGAGGGGCGGCGGCTGCGGCAGCTGCTCCATGAGCTGGAGGAGCCCTACCGGGAGGTCTTTCTCTGGCGGCACTACGGGGGCCTTGGCTTCCGGGAGATCGGAGAGCTTTTCGGAAAGAGCGAGAACTGGGCCTGCGTCACCTATCACCGGGCCCGGGGGAAGCTGCGGACAGAATGGGAGGCATCGCAATGAGAGAATGCGGCATTATCCGGGACCTGCTGCCCCTCTATCAGGAGGGAATGCTGAGTCCCGACAGCGTGGAGTTCGTGGAGGGGCATCTGAAGACCTGCCCGGATTGCCGGGCGGAGCGGGAGCTCCTGCGGCGGGAGACCGTCCCGGAGGAAACGGAAGGGGCGGCGGAAAAGGCAGCGGAAAAGGCAGCGGAGCCGGGACTTGCGAGCGTCCGGAGAAAGCTCCTGCGGCAGCGGCGGCGGACGGTGATCCTGGCGGTCTGCCTGGCCCTGGCCCTGGCAACGGCCCTCTTCGCCCGGATGACGGAGCGGTACTACTTTCCGGAGCCGCAGGGCGTTCTGACCCTGAGAGAGGAGGGGAACGGCACCATGACGCTCCGCTTCTCCGGGAACGTCACTGGCGCAAAGTACTTTAACCAGGCGGCGGAGGGTGGCGGACGGGTCCTCTATGTCAGCGTGTGGCGGACGGAGTGGGACCGTTTCTTCGGGGAGGGGCTTTCGGAGCTCACGCTGCCGGAGGAAGACGTGGAGGCGGTCTATTTCAGCCCCAATAACGGCTCGGAGGATATTCTCCTCTGGGGGGAGGATCAGGTGCCCGGCGGCGGGGTCATCACCCTGCCTCGGCTGGCTTTGGTCTACTATGCTGCGGCGGCCCTGGTCGCCGTGGCAGTGCTGGGCGTTCTGGCCTTCGCCCTGCGGAGGCGGAAATGCGCCCCCTGGCTGCGGGCGGCGGCGCTGATCCCAGCGGCCTACCTCCTGGGGGAATTCCTGACCCTGGGGCTGGAGACCGTCACCTACAGTATGGAACGGGACTTTCTCCTGACGGTGCTGACGGCGGCCTTCCTCTATCCGGCGCTGTGGCTGTCCCTGGCTCTCCGGGAGGAGCACAAGCGCCGGGCTCTGCCGGGGGAACTCTGAGGGACCGGGCAGAAAGGAAGAGCATATCATACTAGTTCTTGATAAAAAGCTTTTAAAGCTTTTTATCAAGAACTAGTATGAGAAAATACTGGCGAGGGGAAGGAAAACCGCCAATCCCGGGAACCAATGGGGCGGTGGGAGCGTCTGCATTTGAGGGGAGTGGGAAAGAGGGACTTTTTCTGCGGAATAGAGAGGAAAGAGATGGAAAAAACCAAAGAGGGAAAGAATATTGTGAATAATTGTGAACTTTTCTTGCATTGGGGCGAGAGTCCGTTTATAATGAGACTGTGATTTGAATTATGTCGACTTCGCCGCCGGGGAAGGCCGGGGCGGGGCCGGTTTTGAAGGAGCGAAATGGCATATGATCCGTCTCAAAGACGTGGAAATGGAGTACGAAAACGGCACGGCGGCTATCCGGGGCATCTCGCTGACCATCCAGGACGGGGAGTTTGTGTTTCTGGTGGGCCCCTCCGGCAGCGGGAAATCCACCCTCATCAAGCTGCTCACGGGCGAGGTGGTGCCGTCCTCCGGGCGCATCATGGTGAATGGCTTCGCCGTCAGCAGCATCACGCCCCGGATACTGCCGCTGATGCGCAGGACGCTTGGAATCATCTTCCAGGATTTCCGGCTCATCCCCAAAAAGACCGTCTACGATAACCTGGACTTCGTCATGCGGGCGGTGGGAGCGCCCAACAAGGAGATCCGTCAGCGCATTCCCTATGTGCTGGATCTGGTGGGCCTCAAAAAGAAGGCGGATTACTATCCCACGGAGCTCTCCGGCGGCGAGCAGCAGCGGGTGGCCATTGCCAGGGCTCTCGTGAATAACCCCGATACCATCATTGCGGACGAGCCCACCGGAAACCTGGATCCCGAGCGGTCTCTGGAGCTGATGGACCTCCTTGTGCGCATCAACGCCCTGGGCACCACCGTGGTGGTGGTGACCCATGAGAAAGAATTGGTGAACCGCTTTGGGAAACGGGTGGTGACCCTGGAGAAGGGCCGCGTCATCCGGGACCA
>CAMBID010000089.1 GCA_945867445.1 uncultured Clostridia bacterium
CCCCTCCGCCGGGAGCATCCGGCGGAGGCTGGCGGCGGGCCGCAGGGATGAGGCCATAGCCGCCATGGCGCCTGCCATGCGGGAGATCTACGAAACGGAAGAGACCCGGGGGCATGCCCCGGTCTTCGCCGCAAATGCCGAGCGGGCCATCCTGGCCCGGCTCCGGGGCATGGAGGAGGCGGACCTTCTGGCCCTGGACGCCGGGAGAGAAGGCCTGGGCCGCCGGTTTCTGACTGCCGCCCGGAAGGCTTCCTCCGTGGAGGAGCTGCTCTCCCTGGCCAAGACCAAGCGTTATGCCTATGCCCGCCTTCGGCGGATGGTCCTCTGGGCCTACCTGGGGTTGACGCCGGGAGAGCTCCCGGCGCGGGTCCCCTACCTCCGGCCCCTTGCCATGAACGCCCGGGGCCGGAAGCTGCTGGCGGAGATGCGGGAGCGCGCCTTGCTGCCGGTCCTCACCAAGCCCGCCGACGTCCGGGGGCTTTCCCCTGAGGTCCGGACGGTCTTTCAACAAGAGGTACGGGCCACGGACCTCTATACTCTGGCGTATCCCGGGACCGTTGCCCCCGCCGGGGCGGAGTGGCGGGAGGGCCCAAGGGTGCTGTGAGACGGCGCCCGCCGAACCTTGCGAAAAAGGAGCTGCCACCATGAAGAAACGATCCATCGCCCTGCTCTGCTGCTGTGTGCAGCTGTTCCTCAGCGGCTGCGGCAGCGGCGGCCAGACGATGGAGGGCGCCAAGCCCGCCGCGCTGGACGCCCTCCCCAAGGAGCAGAGCGTCCAATACCGGGCGGAGCTGGAGGAGGTCAGCGGCGAGAGCTATGAGGGAGACGCCCTGCTGCTGACCTACCGCTATGAGGTGCCGGTGCTCCGGGCCTGCGGCAGCGACGGGGAGGCGCTGGCGGAGGAGGACACGCCGGAGCGGGCCCGGAACGCCCTCTCGGCCTTCAACTCCAACTTCAGCTACTGGCGGGACGGTCAGGACGCCCGGGAGGTGGAATCCTGGGCCCGGGAGGATTATGCCGTTATGAAGGATATTCTCCCCATCTGGACCGAGAACCGGGGGTACACGACGGAGCTCAGCTGTACCCTCTATGAGACGGAGCGCTTCCTCAGCGTCCAGGGCATGTACTATAGTTTTACCGGCGGGGCCCATCCCAATACCATGTTCCTGGCCTGGAACTTCGACCTGGAGAGCGGCAGCTTCGTGGAGCCCAGTTTCCTGGCCGCCGACGCCCAGACCTTTCAGGACGTTGTGACGGCGGAGATCATCCGCCAGGCGGAGGCCGTCGCCAAGGAGGCGGGGCAGGAGCCCGACGCCTACTACTGGGAGAACTACCGGGACATCGCCGCCGATTGGGCCAACTACGCTGTGGCCTTTGAGGAAGACGGCATGGTCGTGACCTTCTCTCCCTATGAGATGGCCTGCTACGCGGCGGGAGCCCAGGTTTTCCGGCTGGACCGGGACTTTTTGGGACAGTACTTAAGCGCCGAGGGGCTGCGGCTCCTGGGCTATGAGGAGTGAGAAGAATGGATAGGGTACAGGAGGCCATCCGGGCCATGATCGACTGGGAGCGGGGGGAGCCCCACCGGATCCAGCACTTTCTGAAGGTCCACAGCTTCTGCCGCTATATTGGCCAGGAGGAGGGGCTGACAGGGGAGGAACTGGAGCACCTGGAGCTGGCGGGTGTGGTGCATGACATCGGCATCCGGCCCGCGGAGGAGAAGTTCGGGAAGCACGACGGCCCCATCCAGGAGCGGGAGGGCGTGGAGCCCGCGCGGCAGCTTCTCCAGGGCATCGGCGTGGAGGAGGCGGCCGCGGAGCGCATCGCCTTTTTGGTGGGCCATCACCACACCCTCACGGGGGTGGACGGCATCGACTGGCAGATCCTGCTGGAGGCGGACTTCCTGGTGAACAGCCAGGAGAAGGCCATGCCCCTCGGCGCCATCCGCCGGGCGGAGGAGACCTTCTTCCGGACGGAGAGCGGGAGAAAGCTGCTCCATGCCCAGTATCCCGGTCTGGACGAAACGGAATAACGGAAAGCCCGCCTTCCCGGCGGGCTTTCCTCTTAGAGCATTTTGGAGCATTGAAAATGCGCCGGAAGGGACAGTATCCTATCTCTTCCGGCGCTCATTTTGCACATTTATTCCCGGCAGAGGGTGAGGATGCGCTGGGCGAAGGCGTCCAGACGCTCCCCGATGCCCGGGAGGGTCAGGGCCTCGCCGGAGCGGTTGGCGGTCTCCATCAGGCAGAAGCGGGGCGGGAGCCGGAAGCCCTTGTTCATCCCCAGGGCGCTCACCAGCTGGCTTGCCACAATGTCGCCCCCGGAGTAGCCGGAGACCACAATGCCGAAGACCGCCTTCTCCTGAAAGGAGACGCTGCGGTAGAGGGCCGTCAGCCGGTTGATGCAGGCGGAGAGGTTGGCGGAGAGGGCATCGTTGTAGTTGGGACAGAGGAGCACCAGCGCGTCGCTGCTCCGGATGGCCGGGTAGACCTCCTGGACCATGACGCCGCCGTAGAAGCAACCCCCCTTCTCGCCGAAGTGGAGGCAGGCGGTGTAGGGGCAGCCGGCACAGTCCTCCAGCGTTCCGTTGCGGAGGCCGAGGAGCTGCACATCGCAGCGGCCCTGGAGGCGGCGCTCGGTCTCCTCCCAGAGGGCCAGGGTGTTGGAGGTGGAGCGGATGGAGGCATGGAGGACGGTGAGCCGGGGACGGTCGGTTTTCGCTGGGGCGTAAGAAAGGAGGCGCTGGGCGGTGTCCCGGATGGCGAGGGCGTAGGCCTCCTCCAGGGTGCAGGAGGCGTTGGCGGCCTGGACCGTGAAGTTCCGGAGGTCGCCGATGGCCTCCACCAGGGGGCGGCCCAGGAGGGCGCAGCCTGCGAGGTTCATGGAGAGAGCCAGGTCCCGGCCTGCGGACTTCGTGTAGAGCTCGCCCGGGCCGTCAATGATGAGACCGCCCACGCAGTCCTCCAGCAGGGCCGTATTCCGCCGGAGGGCGGAGAGCAGAGGATAGATCTCCGGGCAGAGGCCGTCAGGCGGAAGGGAGAAGGCGGGGAGGATGGCTGTCCCCGGCCGCAGCTCCTCCGGCGAGACGGCGAGGGTATAGGGGATGCCGGCAAGGCCCTCCGCAAGGACCCGGTCCAATCGGGGGGAGCGGGCGGAAGGGGGGGAGTACAGCGTCAGCTCCGGCATGGGTAGACCTCCTTTCGGGTGTGCTTACAGGATGGCCCGGAGGTGGGCTTCTGATGCTTGGAGACGGGCGAGAAGCTGGGGCGGCAGGGGGAGGATCTCAGTCTCGGAGCCCAGGGGCGTCAGGCGGCTGCGGCAGCCGAAGTAGACGTCCCCCAGGGGGAGGGAGGCGCAGTGCCAGCTCCCCCGGAGCAGCAGCAGGAGCTGCATGGCGCCGGAGGATACCGCCGGAGCAACATAGGGCTTGAAGCCCAGCTCCCGGATGCGGAGGTTGGCGGAGAGAACCTCCGCCGTCAGCTCCCGGGAGAGGGCGTCGTTGTAATGGACAATGGAGTCGGCAATGACCAGGCCCTGGCCGTGGGGGCCGAAGCTCCGGCCTTCCGTCAGGAAGGCGGCGTAGCGGGGGTCCCTTTTCGCGAAGTAGGCGGCTCTCGCGTTCATGACGCCCAGGCCCAGGCCCCGGATCTGCTCTGGGAGGAGGCCCCGGCCGTCGAAGGCGCCGGTCTCGTCCCGGTTTGCGGCCAGGTACGCCGCCCGGCAGAGGGGGTCCACCGGATCGCTCATCACAAGGAAGAGCCCCGGGAACCGCTTCTCCCGGGCCAGACGGGCGTAGTGCTCCGCCAACGGGCGGTTGGCGGCCAACTGCGCCATGCGGACGTCCCCGCCTGCCCCCACCGGGGGCACGGCCCTGGCGGCGGCGAAGAGGAAGACGTCGCAGTCAAAGAGACGGTCCCCATCCACAGGCTCCACCTCCGGCAGGGCGCCGTAATCCCAGGGCCAGGCGATCTGGCCCATCTCAGTGCACCAGCGCTCCACCGCCGCCTGGTTGACATCGCAAATGCCGATGCTTCCGATGACGTCGCTCCCCAGGAGTTTCAGGGCGGTCAAAAGGGTGCCGCCCACGTCCCCCACCGCCAGGAGGTGAAGCCGCTTCCTTCCCTGGCCGAGGGGCTGGAAGGAGAGCGCATCCTCCCAACGGGGATGCGCAATGTTCACGGCCTGCAGCGCCCGGTCATCGATGCGCCGCAGCAGCCCTTCCGGCAGCGCCGGGATCTCTCCCAGGGAATCCGAGGAGAGGAAACCGACGCTTTCCCGGGGGGCCGTCAGTTGCCGGGGGTCCGAGGGGCAGAAGACCGCCCGTCCCCCCTCCCGCCGGAGGAGGAAGCGTTCCGGGCAGGCATCTGGCCGGGGCAGGCGAGGCAGGGGCAGGCGAGGCAGGGGCAGGTCGGGGATGGCCGAAAGGGCGGGGGCCCCGGCAGCCTGATAGCAGTAAAGTTCCATATCTGTCACTCCATGGCAGCCTGGATCCGGAGGAGCTGTTCCAGGTCCGCCTGGACGCACTCGGAGGCAGGAAGATTCGGGTCATAGCGCAGGCTCCGCCCCTTGTCCGGGGAAAGGGGAAGGACCACCGCCTCCCCCAGGCGGGAGAGGGTCAGGCTCCGGGC
>CAMBID010000090.1 GCA_945867445.1 uncultured Clostridia bacterium
GTTCACCGTCTTCTTATCCGGCCGCGGGCCCCCCGCCTGTTGGGGGGGGGCCGCGCTGCCGTCAGCCTGCACCCGAGCGCAGTACACAAACCATTGTGCGCCCGTCCAGAGGACGGGCGCACAGAGGCGTGGGACCGGGCGAAGGGGAGCCTGTTCCCCTTCGATTTTTTACACCATGCAACACTCTCCGTCGCAGCCGGCGCAGTCCGGGAACTTGCTGTGGTCGTATTCGATGCCGTTCTTGTCGTAGTAGTCCTTCACCGCCGCCTTGATGGCTTCCTCGGCCAGGACGGAGCAGTGGAGCTTGTGGGCGGGGAGCCCGCCCAGAGCGTCCACCACCTGACGGTTGGTGACGGCCAGGGCCTCCTCGATGGTTTTTCCCTTGATGAGCTCCGTGGCCATGGAGGAGGACGCAATGGCGCTGCCGCAGCCAAAGGTCTCAAACTTCACATCCTGGATGATATTGTCCTTGATCTTCAGGTACATCTTCATGATGTCGCCGCATTTGGCGTTGCCAACTTGGCCCACGCCGTCGGGCTCGGCGATCTCTCCCACGTTCCGGGGATGCATGAAGTGGTCCATGACGGTTTCCGTATAGAGTGCCATAGGTAAAACCTCCTTGCAGGCTGAAAAATTACAGAATGAAGGGCTTCCTGCCGCTGACGAGATCCTTCCACATGGGGGACATGTTCCGCAGGTACTCCACCACCCAGGGGACCTCCGCCAGGATGTGGTCGATCTCCTCGTCGGTGTTCCACCCGGAAAGGCTCAGGCGCAGGGAGCCGTGGGCCACCTCATGGGGCCGGCCAATGGCCAGCAGCACATGGCTGGGGTCCAGGGAGCCGGAGGTGCAGGCGCTGCCGGAGGAGGCGCAGATGCCCTTGGAATCCAGCAGCAGCAGAAGGCTCTCGCCCTCGATGCCCTCAAAGCAGAAGCTGACGTTGCCGGGAAGGCGGTTTACAGGGTCGCCGTTCAGGGCGCTGTGGGGGATCTGCGAAAGGCCCTGGATGAGCCGGTCCCGGAGGCGGGTCACATGGGCGGCGTTGGCCTCCATGTGGTCGCAGGCCTCCCGCAGCGCGGCGGCCATGCCCATGATGCCGGGGATGTTCTCCGTGCCGGCCCGCTTGCCCCGCTCCTGGGCCCCGCCCTCGATGAGGCTGCTCAGGGGCACGCCCCGGCGGGCATAGAGGACGCCCACGCCCTTGGGGCCGTGGAACTTGTGGGCGGAGAGGCTCAGCATATCGATGTGCTGGGCCTTCACGTCGATGGGCAGGTGCCCCGCGGCCTGGACGGCGTCCGTATGGAAGAAGACGCCGCGTTCCTTACAGACCGCGCCGATCTCCGCGACCGGCAGGACGGACCCGATCTCGTTGTTGGCGTACATGGTGGTGACGAGGCAGGTATCCTCCCGGATGGCGTCCGCCACCTGCCGGGCGGTGATGTTGCCGAGAGGGCCCACATCCAGGAGCTCCACCTCAAAGCCCTCCTTCTCCAGCTTCTTCAGGGTGTGGAGGATGGCGTGGTGCTCAAAGGCGGTGGAGATGATGTGCTTTTTCCCCTTCCGGAGCCCCAGCCAGGCGGCGGAGAGCAGGGCCTGGTTATCGGCCTCGCTGCCGCCGGAGGTAAAGGTGATCTCGCTGGGAGAGGCGTTGAGACAGCGGGCGATGGTCTCCCGGGCGCTTTGCAGCGCCTCGGCGGCCTCCTGCCCCACGGAGTGGAGGCTGGAGGGGTTTCCATAGATGCGATCCATATAGGGGAGCATGGCGTGGATGGCCGTCTGACTCATTTTCGTGGTAGCTGCGTTATCGGCATAGACCTGCATGGCAATGGCTCCTTTCCGGTGCAGTCTGGGGTGATATCGTGAGACTGGGTTAACCCCATCTTTTTGGTATGTTTTTAAGATACGATAAAAAACATACTTTGTCAATAGGGAATTGGACAAAATTTCTGCCCCGGAGGGGATCCCGGGGCGGAAGGATCCTTCGCGGGGGACTAGACCTCTGCGGCGGGCACGTCCAGCAGGTCCTCCAGGGTGACGCTGTCGAGATAACTGTTGATAAGGCCCTCCAGTTTGGTCCACATGGGCAGGGTGTGGCACTGGTCCGCCCGGGGGCAGACGTTGGCGTCCCCATCCAGGCAGGCCACCGGGGCCAGAGAGCCCTCCGTCAGCCGGAGGATCTCGCCCACGGAGTAATCCTGCAGCGCACGGCGCAGGCGGTAGCCGCCGCCCTTGCCCCGGACGCCCTCCACCAGCCCCCCCTTCACCAGCAGGGAGACGATGCTCTCCAGATACTTTTCCGAGATATCCTGCTTCTCCGCGATGAGGGGCAGGGGCATGTAGCGGCCCCGGTCATACTGGGCCAGCTCCAGCAGGATGCGCAGGGCGTAGCGGCCCTTGGTGGATACCAGCATGATGATCTTCCTTTCCGGGCGCTGGGCCCGATACTTTAAAACCTATTATAGCAGTATGTTGGTTGCGTTGTCAAGGGCAGGCTGGGGCTTGCCGGGAGGAGCGGGAAGTGCTAAGATGGGGGAGAAAAGGATTCCAGTCCGGGGGAGCCTCCCACCGGGCCGGAGCAAGGAGGATCGTATGGACGTCAAGGAACGCTTTTTACGGTATGTCACGTTTCACACCACCTCAGACGAAGAGTCCGGGACCGTGCCCTCCACGCCGGGGCAGCTGGTTTTGGGCAAGGCTCTGGCGGAGGAGCTGGCGGAATTGGGCCTCAGCCATGTGGAGCAGGATGAGAATGGCTATGTCTACGGCGTGCTGCCGGCCAGTCCCGGCTGCGAGGCGCTGCCGGCCCTGGGCTTCATTGCCCACATGGACACGGCCCCCGGCGTCAGCGGGGAGAATGTGAAGCCCCGGTGTCTCCGCTACGAGGGCGGGGATATCCGGCTGGGGAACGGCGAGGCGCTTCTTCTGAAGGACTTCCCGCAGCTTGCCAACTACGTGGGCCAGGAGCTCATCGTCACCGACGGCAGTACCCTTCTGGGAGCGGATGACAAGGCGGGCGTCGCGGAGATCGTCAGCGCCTGCGAGTTCCTGCTGCGGCATCCGGAGATCTCTCACCGGCGCCTCGCCGTCTGCTTCACCCCGGACGAGGAGATCGGCCGGGGACCGGACCACTTTGACTTCTCCAAGTTCCCGGCGAAGATGGCCTACACCGTGGACGGCGGCGAGATCGGCGAACTGGAGTACGAGAACTTCAACGCCGCCGCGGCCAAGGTCCGTATCCACGGCGTCAACATCCACCCCGGCGAGGCCAAGAACAAGATGAGAAACGCCGCGCTGCTGGCGGCGGAGTTTGTAAGCCTTCTCCCCGCCGCCGAGGCTCCCGCCCACACCGAGGGCTACGAGGGCTTCTACCACGTGACGGACCTCCAGGGCGACGAGAGCGCCGCCCGGGTAGGGCTCATTATCCGGGACCACGACCGGGAGAAGTTCGAGGGCCGGAAGGCCTTCCTGCGGGAGCTGGTGGAGTATCTCAACCGCCGCCACGGGGAGGGGACCTTCACCCTGGAGCTGAAGGACAGCTACTACAATATGAAGGAAAAGATCCTGCCCCACATGGAGCTCATCCACCGGGCGGAGGATGCCATGCGCAAGGCGGGGGTGGAGCCCAGGATCGTGCCCATCCGGGGCGGCACCGACGGGGCCCGGCTCTCCTACCAGGGCCTTCCCTGCCCCAACCTCTGTACCGGCGGCGGCAACTTCCATGGCATCCACGAGTTCGTGTCCGCGGACGCCATGGGGAAGATGGTCCGGGTGCTGGTGGAGCTGAGCCGCTGAGGCGGCCTTTCCCCGGAAAAGCTTTTAAAAAATTGTAAATTCCGCCAGAAAAGCCCTCTCTGTCCGCCGTGCGCGGACGGGGAGGGCTTTACTTTTGCAGGGGAACGCGCTAGAATAATGGGGTTAAAATGAGGGGCTGGGGAGAGCACATCCCTTCCTGGCTCCACTTGCAAGGAGGCAATTTCTATGCGCAAGAAACAGTTCAAGGCGGAATCCAAGCGGCTGCTGGATCTCATGATCAACTCCATCTACACCCACAAGGAGATCTTCCTCCGGGAGCTCATCTCCAACGCCAGCGACGCCATCGACAAGCTCTGCTACCTTTCCCTGACGGACGACAAGGTGGGGATGCGCCGGGAGGACTTCGCCATCACCCTGATTCCGGACGCTGCCGCCGGGACCCTCACCGTCCGGGACAACGGCATCGGCATGAACCAGGAGGAGCTGGAGAATAACCTGGGCGTCATCGCCCGGAGCGGGACCCTGCAGTTCCGCCAGGAGACGGAGGGCAGCCAGCAGGCCGCCGACGTCATCGGCCAGTTCGGCGTGGGCTTCTACTCCGCCTTCATGGTGGCGGACCACATCACCGTGGTGACGAAGAAGTACGGCAGCGACACCGCTTACATGTGGCAGTCCGCCGGTGCCGACGGCTACACCATTACCGAGTGCGAAAAGGACACCGTGGGCACCGACATCATCATGCACGTCAAGCCCGACACCGACGACGAGAAGTACAGCGAGTTCCTGGAGTCCTGGCGGCTGCAGGAGCTGGTGCGCAAGTACTCCGACTATATCCGCTTCCCCATCCGCATGGA
>CAMBID010000091.1 GCA_945867445.1 uncultured Clostridia bacterium
GGCGATGACCCGTTTCACAAGGGGCTTGCCGTCCCGGAAGCCGGCCTTTCGCAGGACCACGATATCCCCCGGCTGATAGCCCGCGCAGAGATGGTCGTTCAGGATCAGGAGCATATCACCGTCCTGCAGAGTCTCCCGCATAGACTGACCGTCCACTCGGAACCCACGGACCGCGAAGGTAAATGCCAGCACCACGGCCAGTACAGAGCAGACCAGTGTCTGGACCCATTCATAGGCTTCCCGTCCGGGCAGTTCCGCTCGCTTTTCCGTCGTCACCGCTGATCCCTCCACAGCCAATAATCTTCCACTATAATCTAAAGTAGTATAACAAAAAAATCCCCGGACCACAAGGGCACAGGGGAATTTTTTGCAACAAAAAAGAGAGGCTCACGCCTCTCTTTTTGTCTCTCTTAGAGCTTCTCCTTGACCTTGGCGCCCTTGCCGACGCGGCCACGCAGGTAGTACAGCTTGGCACGGCGGACCTTACCGTTGCGGACGACCTCAATGTGGTCGATGGAGGGAGAATGAACGGGGAACACCTTCTCCACGCCCACGCCGTAAGAGATACGACGGACGGTGATGGTCTCCTCGATGCCGCCGTGCTTCTTGGCAATGACGATGCCCTCGAAGACCTGGATACGCTCACGAGAGCCTTCCTTGACCTTCACATGGACACGGACGGTGTCGCCGATCTTCACGGGGGTCAGCTCCTTGGCGAGCTGCTCTTTGTTGAGTTCCTGGATGAGATTCATGGATGTTTCCTCCTAATTATTAGGCGTTCTTGCCCGGCAATGTTGGCTCGCCGGCGCTTTTCTGGCCCGGCCACGGCAGAGGACCGCCCTTTTACGCCCTGATAGGATACCATACTACGCCGGGAAATGCAAGCACTTTTTCCGGGGAAACCGCCCTTTCTCCCGGTATTTTCTCCCCCTCTCATCCTGATTTCCAATGAACTCCTTCCCCTTGAAATCCCGTGCGCTCCGCGCACGCGCGGTGTGCATCCTGCGCGCCGCGCCGTCTCATAAAAACCGGACGCGCTTCCCGCCATTGAAAGCTTTCAAAGCGTTTGATCCGGTTTTCGTATCAAACACTCCCCCAGGAAAAGCAGCAGCGCCGGCAGCAGGATGAGGTTTCCGCCGCTGCGGAGCATCACGAAAAGGCACGCTCCCGCCCCATGGACCGCCGTGAGGCGGCTGACGGTTCCGGCGATCCCCTCCCCCCGCTCCGGACCCAGGCAGAAGGAGAGGACACAGCACAGGGCCTCGCCGCCGTCCAGCTTCCGGAGGGGCAGGAGGTTGAACCCCCCCAGCACCAGTCCTGCGCCGATGAGGGCCTCCGGGGGGGACGGCAGGCAACAGAGGGCAGCGCAGCCCAGAAGGTTCGCTGCCGGGCCCGCCAGCAGGGCGAGAGCCTCCCCTCCGTAAGAAAGCCGCTCCCGGCGGCAGTCCATCACTACTCCCCAGGGGCTGAGGCGCAGCCCCGTCACCGCCGCGCCCTGAATGCGCAGGGCAAGGTAGTGGCCCAGTTCGTGGACTGCCGCCGCGAGAGCAATCGCCAAAAATGGTTCCCACCCGCAGAGGCGGATAAACCACGCACAGAGGAGCCCCAGGCCCAACGCTCCCCAACGGCCCTTATCCGGCGGACACCACATAGTAGATGGGGTTCAGGTAGGTGCTGCCGTCATGGAGTTCAAAGTGGAGATGCGGGCCGGTGGCGATCCCGGTCTCCCCTACCTTCGCGACCTCCTGGCCCTTCTCCACCGCACTGCCGGAGGAGACCGTCACGGCACTGCAGTGGGCGTAGAGGGTGGCGTAGCCTCCCTCATGGGCCACAATCAGATATTTCCCGTAGCTGTTGCTCTCGCCGACCGCCGTCACGCTGCCGTCGGCGAAACATGTGACGGGAGTGCCGCTGTCCGCCGCCAGGTCCACACCGTAATGGAAGCTCTCCTCTCCCTGGACCGGATGCTCCCGGTAGCCGAAGGAAGAGCTCACCGCAGCCCCCGGCAAGGGGGAAGCGTAGGCAAAGCCCAGCACCGCCTGCTCCATCTGTACCCCATCCGGAAGGTCCTCGGAGGCGTAGAAGGCGGCGGGGACAGCCTCGCCGGAGGGATCCTCCCCTCCCGCCGCTGTCTCCGCCGCTGCGCTCACCGCCATCCAGCTGTAAAGGTCTCCGGTAACGAGGCTCCGCCGGAAGCTCTCGCCGCCGTCCTGGCCTTCCCGGCCAGCGCCCCCCAGCACCGCCACCGCCGGACTCTCCCCGGGGTGGAAGACCTCCTGCCAGACTTCCTGCAGACTGTCACTTACGCTGCTCTCCCCCCGGAATGCCCGTCCCACGGAGGAAAAGACCGCCGCCACATCCATATTCCGCTCCATGGCGTCGGAGATGCTGCCGCTCCACTGGGCCATCTTCGCCGGGAAAAGCAGCTTCACCACCACCAGCAGCACGAAAAAGCCCCCGCTGAGAAGGAGCTGCGCCATATGCCGCCTCTCCCCGGGCGTCATGCCGGCCTTCCTGCCGGTCTGTCCCCGGCGGTTCCCCGTCCTTGCGGATGCGGGTGCCACCCGCCGTCCCTGTTTGTTTCCTGCCATGGGCCGTCCCCCCTTTTCCCCTCCACCCTATGCAGAGAGGACGGGGCTTATGCCTGGCGGCTTTCCCGGCAGAGAGCCAGGAAGTCCCGGGCGGCCGGACTCAGCCGCCCCCCCTTCTTCCAGATGAGAACGGTCTCCGTCTCCAGCTCCGGCTCCGCCAGGATGCGGACATGAAGCCCTGCGCACCGGCCCTCCATGGACCTGGGATAGACGGCGGCGGCCAGGCCCGCCTCCACCCAGGGGAGGGCCGTCCGGGCATCGTCGCAGACGCAGAGGATCTCCGGCGTCAGGTTCCGCCGCCGGAAGGCGCCCATCACCAGCTCCTCATAGCGGCGGTAGAGGATAAGGGGCCGCCCCCGTAGGTCCTCCAGCCTCAGCGCCCCCTCCCCCGGCAGGGGATCGGCGCTCACCGCCAGCATAGGCTCCCGGCCCAGGGGCAGGGAATCCACGTTTTCCAGATTCAGCGGCGTCCGGGCCACGGAGAGGTCAATGATCCCCTCCAGCACATACTGAAGGAGGGTGTAACTGGCCCCGTCCCGGAGCTGGAAGCTCACCTCCGGGCAGAGTTTCAGGAAGCGGGCAATGTCCGGCACAAGGACGCCCGCCGTGCTGGAGGTGACCCCCAGCCGCAGCACCCGCCGCCGTCCTGCCTCGGAGACCTCCTGCCGGGTGGAGCGGACATAGTCCAGCAGGCTCTCCGCCCGGGCGTAGAGGAGCCTGCCCGCCTCCGTCAGGGAAACGCCCCGGCTCCCCCGCTCAAAGAGCCGGACGCCCAGTTCCTCCTCCAGCTGGCGGAGCTGGTAGCTCAGAGGCGGCTGGGAGAGGTTCAGTTTTCGGGCGGCCTCGTGGATGCTGCCGGTGTCGGCAATGCGGCAGAAGTATTCCAGCTGTCGAAGTTCCATGGTCCGTCTCCCTCCATTGATATAAAAATTCTATCGCACGGCAACAAAAACAATACTATTCCTATTGCATCGTAGCGTGTTATACTGTCCCTGTCAAGAACAAAGGAAAGGGAGAGATGCCATGCGTGCCCTTGCGGCCTATTTGAAGCCTTATCGGAAGGAGAGTATCCTGGCCCCGCTTTTCAAGCTGCTGGAGGCCCTGTTCGACCTGCTGGTCCCCCTGGTGGTGGCCCGGATGATCGACGCCGGGGACGGAAAGCGCACCGTCGTCCTCTGCTTCCTGGGCCTGCTGGCCATGGCGGCGGTGGGCCTGGGGTGCAGCGTCCTGGCCCAGTTCTTCGCGGCGAAAGCCAGCGTGGGCTTTGCCGGTTCCCTGCGCCAGGCTCTCTTTGACCACATCCAGTCCCTCTCCTACGCGGAGCTGGATGCCTTGGGGAGCGACACCCTCATCACGCGGCTCTCGGATGACGTCAACCAGGTGCAAAACGGCCTGAATCTGGGCCTGCGGCTCCTGCTGCGGAGCCCCTTCATCGTCCTGGGCGCCATGGTAATGGCCTTCACCATCGACTTCCGCTGCGCCCTGGTCTTTGCCGTCACCATCCCCATCCTCTTTGCGGTGGTCTTCGCCATCATGCTCCTCAGCATCCCGCTTTTCGGGAAGGCCCAGGCGGGGCTGGATGCCGTCACGGCGGAGACGAGGGAAAACCTTACCGGCGTCCGGGTGATCCGCGCCTTCTGCCGGGAGGAGCAGTCCGTGGAGGAGTTTGAGGCCAGCAACCGGGCCCTCACCAAGCTCAACCTCTTCGTGGGCCGCATCTCGGCTCTCATGAACCCCCTCACCTATGTTCTCATCAACCTCGGCGCGGCGGTGCTGATCCGCCAGGCTGCCGGGCAGGTGGATCTGGGCGTTTTCCCGCAGGGGCAAGTGGTTGCCCTTTACAACTACATGCTCCAGATCATCGTGGAGCTCATCAAGCTGGCCTCCCTCATCATCACCCTGAATAAGTCCCTGGCCTGCGCCAAGCGCAGCGCCGCCGGACTGGCGGTGGCCCCCGGCATGCGCTATCCGGATGCCGCCCCGGCGGCGGAAGCCCCCGCGTCCGCCCCCGCCGT
>CAMBID010000092.1 GCA_945867445.1 uncultured Clostridia bacterium
GAATCCTTTCTCTCTAAAGAGAGCTAAGAAAAACCTGATCGACCGGCCGGAGGCCCTGTGGAAATCTCCGGCGATCCGAACGGAGGTACCTGATGAAATTCACCTGCGAAAAAAGCCTGCTGGTCAACGCCCTGTCCGTGGCATCGCGGACCGTGGCCCAGAAGAGCGCCATCTCCGCCCTGGAAGGAATCTACGTCCGGGCCGGCATGCATCTGTACATTTCCGGTTATAATCTCGAGACGGGCATCACCGTCACCGTGCCGGCGGACATCTCCGAGACCGGCGCGTGCGTCATGCCCGCCCGGCTGTTCTTCGACATCATCCGGAAGCTCCCCGACGACGAGGTCAGCGTCACCGTGGACCAGGAGACCTTCAAGGTCTCCATCCGGGGCGGCATTTCGTCCTTCACCATCACGGCCATGACCGCCGAGGACTACCCCGAGCTGCCGGACGTGGAGTACGAAAACGCCATCAAGCTGCCCCAGCGGGAGCTGCGGGATCTGATCTCCGGCACCATCTTCTCCACCTCCGAGGACAAGAGCCGCCGGCCCATCTTCACGGGCTGCCTTATCGAGGTGACCAACGAATCCATCGCCATGGTGGCCGTGGACGGCTACCGCCTGGCCATGCGGTGCTACTTCCCGGAGGAACCCACGGAGCGGACCGTGAAATTCGTGGCCCCGGCGGCGGCCTTGAAGGAAGTGGAGAAAATCCTGGGCGACACCGACGAGCCCGCCTCCTTCACCCTGGGCCGCAAGCACATTCTCTTCGAGATGGGCGGCGTGACCCTGGTGTGCCGGATTTTGGAGGGCGACTTCGGCGACTGGCGGCAGTTCGTGCCGGTGAACAACCCCATTTTGCTGACGGCCAACCGCTCGAAGCTCATGGCGACCATCGACCGCTGCGGCCTGCTGATCTCCGAGAAGATCAAGAGCCCCGTGCGGTGCAAATTCGGCGAGAACACGGCGGACTTCCGCACCAGCACCACCATCGGCGAGGCCCACGACGTGTGCGACATGGCGGGCGACGGCCAGGATCTGGAGATCGGCTTCAACTGCCGGTATCTGCTGGACGCCCTGAAGGCCGTGCCCACGGACGAGGTGGTCCTGGAGCTTTCCAACGGCCTGAGCCCCATCGTCCTGACCCCCTGCGACAAGAGCGGCAAGTTTGCCTATATGGTTCTGCCGGTGAGACTGAAGGCGGAGTGAGAGAAAATGAAGAAGGAAGAATGATCGTATCACGGTTGTCATTGCGAGCCTCCGCAGGAGGCGTGGCAATCCGCATTCCTTTGCAGGCACTGCCCTTATGGAACCAGCTGCCAAAAGAACGGATTGCCACGTCGCTTCGCTCCTCGCAATGACAGGGGAAATCGAAGCCCAGGCGCAGACCATCGACTACATCTGTCATTGCGAGGCTTCGAAGAAGCCGTGGCAATCCGTACCCCGTGCAGGCACTGCCCTTATGGAACCAGCTGCCAAGAGTACGGATTGCCACGTCGGCTCCGCCTCCTCGCAATGACACGGCGATGCTTGATCGTGCTGTGCAGAAACTAAAAATCCGTCCCCGAAGGGGACACCACAATTCTTCACTCTTAATTCTTCATTCTCCATTCCAACAAGGGAGGAACCCAATATGAAAGTACGAGTCACCAAGCGCTCCGCAGCTGTCACCGACATCCCCATCCACACGGAATTCATCAAGCTGCAGGATTTTCTGAAATTCGCCAACGCCGTGGAGTCCGGCGGCATGGCCAAGACCATGATCCAGGCCGGGGAGGTCAAGGTCAACGGCGAAGTGTGCCAGATGCGGGGCAGGAAGCTCCACCCCGGCGATGTGGTTTCGTATCTGGGCGGCGCCTGGCGCGTGACGGAAGATGCGGCTGGATAGGCTGTCCCTGCGGGACTTTCGAAACTACGCCCAGTTGGACGCCGCGTTCGTGCCGGGGGTCAACCTGATCCTGGGGGACAACGCCCAGGGCAAGACCAACCTGCTGGAGGCGATCTGCTATCTGTCCACGGGCAGGGGCTTCCGGGCCAGAAAAGAGGCGGAGCTTCTTCGCTTCGGGGCGGATTTCGCCGAGGTGCAGGCCCAGGTCCACGGCCAGGACCGGGACCGGGAGCTGCGGGCGGTGCTCTTCGCGGGGAAAAAGCCGCGGCAGCTGTTTGTGGGCGGCGTGAAGCAAAAAAGCTTCGCGGGGATGCAGGGGCTTCTGACCACGGTGCTCTTCTGCCCGGAGGATCTGCTGGTGCTCAAGTCCGGCGCGGCCCAGCGCAGGCGGCTTCTGGACAACGCCCTGTGCCAGCTCCGGCCGGGCTACGACCGGGCGCTGACGGAGTACAACCGCCTGCTGGAGCACAAATCCCGCATTCTCAAGGACTGGCGGGCGTATCCGTCCCTTTCGGACACCCTGCCGGAGTTCAACCTGCGGCTGGCCCAGGTGGGGGCCATTTTGATCGGCTACCGGGCCAACTATCTCGACAAGCTGGACCGCTGCACGGCGCAGTACCACCGGGCGTTTTCCGGCGGCAAGGAGGCGCTGCGCCTTCAGTATAAGACGGTTTCCACCATCGCGGACCCCCACGCCTGCCGGGCGGAGCTGGAAGGATGGATTTTGGAGCACCAGCAGGCCCATCTGCAGGCGGAGCTGGAGTCGGGCCAATGCCTGACGGGCCCGCACAAGGACGATTTTGACGTGGTTTTGGACGACATCAGTCTCAAGAGCTTCGGCTCTCAGGGCCAGACCCGGACGGCGGCGATCTCGCTGAAGCTGGCCGAACGGGAGATTTTCCGGGACGATACCGGCGAGGAGCCGGTGCTGCTGCTGGACGACGTGCTCTCGGAGCTGGACGCCAGGCGGCAGGATTTTGTCCTGAACCAGATCAAAACCGGCCAGGTGTTCATCACCTGCTGCGAGAAGGACAAGCTGACGAATTTGGGAGCCGTGACGGTCATCGAGGGCGGGAGAAAAGTGAAGGAAGAATGATCGTATCACGGATGTCATTGCGAGGAGGCCGCAGGCCGACGTGGCAATCTCCTGGAACCGATTAACGGAACATTTAAGCCGAACGAGACTTTCCTGAGATTTCCGGGTTGGCACTAAGCCTTTGCCCTGCACTTCGTTTGTGCAAAGGCAAGTGCCTGCCCAGCCGCTGCGGTCGCTTGACTCCGCCACAGGCGGCGCTCCCTTGCGGCCCACGTCGCTTCGCTCCTCGCAATGACAGAATCGGGGGGCATCCCAGCGGGCGGCCAGGGGTTTGGCCGCCCTACAGCCTTTATTTCCCGCGGCCTGCCGCGTAGTAGTTCATCAGGCAGCCTTCCAGCAAAATCTCCCGCTCCGTGGCCGTCAGCCCGCGGCACAAAAGCGTCAGGTCCTTGACGCCGCCCTTGGTGACGGCCTTGGCGGCGAACGCCTCGTTTCCGGCGGCAAGGCCCTCCCGCAGGCCGGGGACGAAGATCCAGTCGCCGGGTTCGTAGTCGAATTCCGCGCCCTCGGGGAGGGTGAAGGGTGTCATGCCCCAGTTGATGCAGTTGGAGCGGTAGCGCTTGGTGGCGTACTCCCGGCAGATGTTGGCGAAGCCCCCCAGGACCTTCTGGCAGGAGGCGGCCTGCTCCCGGGCGGAGCCGTCGCCGGGGCGGTTGGCGTAGATGCACGAGCCGACGGAGGTCCGTTCCGGGTCGCCGCCCAGCTTTGCCAGCACCGCCGCGGCTTCCCCGCTCAGCGCGCCGTCGCGGACGGCTTTGCACCGGCCCACGTACTCCGGCACCCGGCGGCTCAGGGCGAACTCGCTCAGGCCGATGGGGTTGGAGCGGTAGGAGGAGGTCTCGCCGGAGGGAATCAGCTCGTCGGTGGTGGTGACCGGGTCGCGGATCACGGCGGTGAGCTGCACCAAAAGATCGTCCCGGAGCTTCGGCATCCTGGGCCAGTCCTTGATGTTGGGGCCGAAGCGAAGCTGGGCCGTGGGGTCGGCCTTGCCGAAGCCCTGGTAGCAGCGCTTTTCGTACACGGAGCCATCAAAGTGATAGGTCAATTCCTCTTTTGTGGGCAGCTCGTAGTCGATGTCCGTGGCGGCGGTGAGCACGCCGCCGTTTCTGGCCGTGGCGGCGATGGACCGGGCGTCCATGAGGGCCACGGCGGCGATCTGTCCGTTGGCGGGCTTGGAGCCCTCCCGGTTGGCGAAGTTCCGGGTGGCGTGGCGGATGGACAGTGTATTGTTGGCGGGAGTATCGCCCGCACCGAAGCAGGGACCGCAGAAGGCGGGCTTCATGACACAGCCGGCCTCCATTAAGGTGGCCGCCGCGCCGTTTCTGGTCACCGCCAGGGAAATGGGCGTGGAGGACGGATAGACCGACATGTCAAAGTAGCCGTTGCCGATGGACTGGCCCTTCAAAATGGCCGCGGCCTCCATAATATTCTCGTACATGCCGCCGGAGCAGCCCACGATGACGCCCTGGTCGCAATGGATTTTGCCGTTTTCGATATTGTGCCGCAGGTCCAGGCACACCTTGCCGCCCAGCTGGCGGTTGCAGGCGGCTTCCACTTCGGCGAAGATTTCGTCGGGCCGGGCCTGCAGGTCGTGGATGGTGTAGGCGATGGAGGGG
>CAMBID010000093.1 GCA_945867445.1 uncultured Clostridia bacterium
TCCGCAAGATAGCAGTCGTAGGGCACCCGGCCCCGGAGGGGCTGGACCGCCTCGGGACCCGAGAGCAGCCGCAGGCGCATCCCGAGGCTCAGCTCCCGTCGTCCGGGGGCGTAGGGATCCCGGGGCAGGGCGAAGCCGCTGCCCGTCACCACCAGAAAGCGCTCCATCTCCCGGGCGGAGCACCAGTCCTCCCGGCTTCGGCAGAGGCCGATGGCGCTTACCGGCACCCAGCCCCGGGCAAAGGACGCCGCGGCGTAGTACCAGCGGCCATCCCGGCTGGGATGCAGCAGCGCCAGCGGCTCCCCGGGCAGGAGAGCCGTCTCTTGCAGGAGGTCATCGTAGCGGTCCCCCGAAATCCGGCTGACGGGCAGGTGCGTCGGCAGCAGCCGGAGGGCGCAGCGCTCCGTCACCATCCCCCAGCGGGGGAAGGCGGTTTCCGGCAGGTTGTCCGGAGCCCGGTTTTCGAGAATGGGGAACCAGTCCACGGAAGTGAGGGGCCGGGCGTCCTCATAGCAGGGTCCCTCCGGCGGGGAAAATTCCCCCAGCCAGCGCCTGAGCGTCCCCCGGGGGACGCCCTCCCGCAGGGCGTCCAGGTCCCGGAGGCCGACATCCTCCCCCAGGTGCAGCAGCGTTTCATTGTAGCGTTCGATGGCCCCCAGGGACATGGCGGGGCCTTCCCGGCGCGGCATGACATCCCCTCCCGAAAATGGATTCCCTGCATCCTATGTGCGCTCGCCTGCCAACATGAGGATGCGCAAAAAGAAAGGCGGCCCGACAAGGTCGGGCCGCCTGGGGATTTTGGGAAGGATTTATGCGTAGAGGTAGCCGTAGCTCTCCCGGATGGTGAGGATCAGGGCCTCCAGATCCATGGGAAGGTCGTTGTCCTGCGCGAGATCATAGTCCCGGACCTGGCCATCCAGCCGGACGCGGACCGTGAGATCGCCGGTGAAGAGGACACCGGGGTTCTCGCTGTCTTCCATATCCTCCGCCGTCTGGAAGAGGGTGAACTTATCGTGGCAGGGCTCGCTGGCGTAGGGGCAGAACTGGGTGCAGTTGCCGCACTCGTTGCACATCTTGTCCATGTGGACGATCTGGCGGCTGCCGTCGCTGAGTTCGATGGACACGTTGGCCCGGTTGGGGCAGGAGTCCACGCAGTTCTCGCAGACGGTGGCGCACTGCAGGCAGCGGCTGCCCTCGCACTTCCCGGCGAAGGCCAGGATGCCCTTGCGGGCAATGGCGTCGCTGGGGGTGACGTAGGCCGCGGCGGGGATCTCGTAGAGGTAGGGCTCGCCAATGACCACCTCGGCGAAGCGGGCGGCGTCGGCAATGCCCTCCACCACCGTGGCGGGGCCCCGGTGGGCGTCACCGGCGCAGTAGACGCCGGGGACGTTGGTCTCAAAGGCCACGCCCTTGCGGCCCATCTCGATGCCGTTCGCGGCCATGAGGGCGTCGTCCACCTTCTCACCCACGGCGGAGATCACGAGGTCGCAGGGGATGGAGAACTGCTCGCCGGATTTCACGGGGCTGCGGCGGCCGGTCTCGTCGGGCTCGCCCAGGATCATCCTGTCGCAGAGGAGCATGCCGTCCGCCTGGCTCACGGGGGCGGCCAGCTCGATGAACTGCACGCCGTCGTCCATAGCCAGCTTCAGCTCGTGCTCGTCGGCGGGCATGAACTTCCTGGTCCGGCGGTAGAGGATGGCGGCCTCGGCGCCCATGCGCTTGGCGACTCTCGCGGCGTCCATGGCGGTGTTGCCTGCGCCCACCACCACCACGTGGCCGCTGAGGCAGGGCTTCACCTGGGCCTTCATCTCCTTCATCCAGCCAATGACGCCCCGGACGTTGCCGGGGATGCCCAGCTCCCCGGCCTTCCAGGCGCCGGTGGCCATCAGGATATGGGTGTAGCCCATGGCCTTCAGCTCCGCGACAGAGGGGGCGGGCGCGCCGCACTTGACTTCCACGCCGTACTTCTCCATGAGAGCGATGTCCTTGTCCAGGGCCTCGTCACTGATGCGGAAGGCGGGGATCACGTGCCGGGGCACGCCGCCGAGGCACGCCTCCCGCTCGAAGATGGTGGTCTCGATGCCCGCCCGGCCCAGGAAGTAGGCCGCCGCGATGCCGGTGGGACCGCCGCCCACGATGGCGGCGCGCTTGCCCGCGACCTTTGCGGGACGCCGGATGGAGGCCATCAGGGCCTCATAGCCGTTCTCCGCCGCCTGGAGCTTGGCGTCCCGGATGTGGACGGCGTCCTCATAGAAGTTCCGGGAGCACTGCCCCTGACAGCGGTGGGCGCAGATGGTGCCGGTGAGGAAGGGCAGGGGGTTCTTCTCGGTGATGAGCTTCAGGGCTGGGCCGTAGAGACCCTTGCGGCAGAGCTCCAGATACTCGGGGATGTCCTGGTCGATGGGGCAGCCGCTCTGGCAGGGGGACTGGAAGCAGTCCAGCAGGGGGACGGGCTCGTCGCTCTTGCGGGAGGGCAGGGGCTTGATGGCCTTGCAGTGGTGGGGGTCGGTGCGGGCGGCCATGGCCAGGTCGGAGATGGCGGCGCTGTCCGTGCCGGAGAAGGCGCGGTACTCCATGCCCTCGGTCTCCTCCACCATCTGGCGCAGGCGGTTGTATCCGCCGGGCTTCAGGATGGTGGTGGCGGCGGTGATGGGCCAGATGCCCGCGGCGAAGAGCTTGCCGCAGTTGAAGGCGTCGGCGCCGCCGGCGAAGGAGATCCGCATCCTGCCGCCGAAGGCCCGGGAGATGCGATTGCACATCTCGATGGTCAGGGGGAAGAGGCTCCGGCCGGACATATACATCTCCTCGCCGGGGAGCTCGCCACGGGTGGTGTCCACCGGGAAGGTGTTGGAGAGCTTCAGGCCGAACTCCAGCCCCTTCTCGTCCGCCAGGGCCTGGAGCCGGTGGAACATGGGCACGGCGTCCTCCCACTGGAGGTCCTCGTTGAAGTGGTGCTCGTCGAAGACGATGTAGTCATAGCCCATGCTGTCCAGCACGCTGCGGGCGGTGCGGTAGCCCAGGATGGTGGGGTTGCACTTAACGAAGGTGTGCAGGTGCTTCTCCGTCAGGAGGTAGCTGGCGATGCGCTCGATCTCGTCCGGCGGGCAGCCGTGGAGGGTGGAGACAGTGACGGACCGGGAGACCCGGGGGGAGATGGCCGCGATGTAGTCGTGCTCCGCCGGGAAGAGCTCCGTCAGCACGGCGAGACATTCCTGGAACTGGGGAGTGGAGCTGGCATCCATCATATTGTCGATGTAGCGGTTGACCTTCTCGCCCTTGATGCCTTCCAGGTCGTAGCCCACGCTCATGTTGAAAACGAAGCCGTCCGGATCACCCAGGCCATAGACCTTGCTGAGGACCTTCAGCGCGCACCAGGCCTTGATGTACTCATCCTGGGCCTGGGGCACGGTGAGCTCGGTGGACCACTCCTGGTTGTAGCCCTCGTCCGCCGCCAGGATGCAGGGGCGGGGCACGCAGGCGGCCAGCTCCGCGCCGTCCATCTTCTGGACGGTCTTCACCTCGAAGAAGCGGGCGCCGGCATAGTAGGCGGCGATGATGTTCTGGGCCAACTGGCTGTTGGGGCCGGCGGCGGGGCCGAAGGGGGTCTCGATGCGCTCCCCGAAGATGGGCAGGGACTTGCCGGAGGCCCGGTAGCCCTTGTGGACGCCAAAGAGATCGCCGGTGGCGGCGTACTCCGTGACGGCCCAGTTCATCAGGGACGCAAAGGGGATGGGATACATTTTCTCAGACATGGGGTTTCCTCCTTATGTCAGTGTTCTATTGCTTGGCGATCTAAAAACTCTTTATAAAGAATCCAATCGTTGTAATGAACATTGGCATGGTTTTTGGGATCCTTCCGACCAATCTGTTCAAAGTATGCTATCAATAGAGTCTTTGCTTGACGCATGGATGCTTCATTTTGGAAGATTTCGTCGAACGGCATGCCGATGTTATGACGGGAAGAGTAAAAAACTTCACTTGCCATATGCTCTGGGTGTGAATAATGATAGTGAGTTTTTCAATAGGAAGCGAATCTCTCTTGCAACTCTGGGATCGCCATGTGCTTTTAATATTCTCTGTGGTTAAGACTGCCCCACAGCTTCTTGGCGGCCTCCAGGATGTGGGCGTTCTCGGCCTCCTCGTCGATGCCCACCAGCTCCCGGTCCTTCATGAGGAGCTTGCCGGCGGCGATGGTGGTCTCTACCTGGCGGCCGGTCATGCCGAAGATCATGTGGCCGTCGATGTTCTCGTCGGAGAAGGGGGTGAAGGGCTTGTAGTCCATGACGATGATGTCCGCCGAGGCCCCGGCCTTCAGGACGCCCAGCTCCACAGGGAAATACTTCTCGCCAATCCTGGCGTTGTTCCGGAAGAGCATATCCGTGACCTCGCACCAGCCGACATTGGGAAGGCAGTTCTGGCTCCGCTGGGAGCAGAGGGCCACCTTGAGGCTCTCCAGCATGTCATTGGTGTAGGCGTCGGTGCCCATGCCCAGAAGGATGCCACGCTTGTGGAGCTGCAGCACCGGGCAGATGCCGATGGCGTTGCCCATGTTGCTCT
>CAMBID010000094.1 GCA_945867445.1 uncultured Clostridia bacterium
GGGGGGCAGTTGGGCGCCGTCCTCCCAGTAGACCTTGTAGCCATTATACTCCTTGGGATTGTGGGAGGCGGTGATGTTCAGGCCCGCCTGGCAGTGATACTCCCGCACGGCGAAGCTCAGCTCCGGCGTGGGGCGCAGGGCCTCGAAGATCCGGACGTGGATGCCGTTGGCGGCACAGACTTCGGCGGCGGCCCGGGCAAAGTCCATGGAGTGGTTGCGGCAGTCCATACAGATGGCGATGCCGCGGCGCCTGCCCTCCTCGCCCTGCTGGGCGATGACCTCGGCAAAGCCCTGGGTGGCCCAGCGGATCACATGGATGTTCATGTTGTGGAGACCGGTGGCCATGATGCCCCGGAGACCGGCGGTGCCGAACTCCAGCGGGCCGTAGAAGCGGCTCTCGATTTCCTGGTCATCTGTGCGAATGCCCTCCAGCTCCGCCTTCTCCTCCCGGGACAGGGCGGGGCTCGCCAGCCACTTCTCATACTCCTTGCGGTAATCCATCAGGGTTCCTCCTTTTCTGCTGCCTCGTCAACGGGCTTCATCAGCTCCCGGGCTTCCTCCAGCCGGGAGGCGGGGACATAGAGTTTCACGCCGTAGCCGGAGAAACCCAGCACCACCTTGCCCAGGGTGCCGTCCTTCTCATAGCGGCGCAGGGCGGGAATGCCGTAAGACCGGAGCATCTGGCAGAGAAGCTCCGCCTCGCCGCCGGCCTCCACGGCATCGGTGAGGAAGGCGGGGGACTCGTACTCCCCGTCTTCGCCCTTGGGCCAGCGGTCCAGCAGGTCCTTCTCCGCCTGGGCCCAGTAGTCCTTGGCCTGATCCATGGGGATCACCTCCTTTTCCGGGGCCGTTACTTGTGGTAGCGGCTCCCGCTGTTGATCTGGTAGGCCCGGTAGATCTGCTCCAGCAGCATCACCCGGGCGAGATGATGGGGAAAGGTCATGGGGGAGAGGGAGAGGCGCCGGGCTGCCATGGCCTTGAGACTGGGGTGCAGGCCGAAGGAGGAGCCGATGAGGAAGACCACATGGCTCCCGCCCCGGACGGCGCTCTCCGAAAGGAACGCGGCCAACTCCTCGCTGGAGCAGAGCTTCCCCTCCACGCAGAGGGCGATGAGCAGGCACGAGGGCGGCAGCTTCCCCCGGACGGCGTCGGCTTCCTTTGCAAGGGCCGCCTCGATCTGGGCGGAGGAGGGGTCCTCCGGCAGCCGCTCCTCGGGAAGCTCGATGACCTCCGCCTTGCAGCAGCGGGAGAGGCGCTTTAAGTACTCCGCCGCAGCGTCGGTATAGAAGCGTTCCTTCAGCTTCCCCACGCAGAGAATTGTCACTCGCTGCATCCTGCGTCCTCCCTTCCAAAACAGCGGCTGAGGCCGCTCCTGGGGGCTGTCTCCAGCGGGAGGTCGAAGCCCGCGTCCGCGAGAGCCCGGCGTACGGTGGAAAGGGCCCGCTCCGGCGTGTTGTTCTCGGCGCTGAGATGGGCCAGGACAAATTCTCCCGTGCCCCTTCCTGCCATCTCTGCGGCGAAGACGGCGGCGCTCTCATTGCTGAGGTGGCCCTGGTCACTGAGGATGCGTTCCTTTAAGTAGTAGGGGTAGGGGCCGCTGCGCAGGAGGTCAATGTCGTGGTTGGCCTCCAGCAGCAGGAGGGAGACGCCGGAGAGGGTCTCCTCCGCCTCCTCCGTCACGTAGCCGCTGTCCGTCAGGACGCCGACGCCGTCAAAGCGGAAGCCGCAGGACCCCGGCGCGTCGTGGGAGGTGGGGAAGGCGGTGGCCGTGATCTCCCCAAGGGGGAAGCTGCCGCCGGGCCCGATACTCCGGAGCTTGGCCTCCAGTCCCGCGATGCGGCAGCTGAGCTGCCGGCCGCAGGGGGCGGTGGCGTAAATGGGCACGTCCCAGCGCTTCACCATGGTGGCAAGACCGGAGATGTGGTCGCTGTGGGAGTGGGTGATGCAGATGGCGGAAAGGTCCTGGGGGCTCAGCCCCAGCTCCGCCAGCGCGGCGGAGACCCGCCGGGCGGAGACGCCGGCGTCCAGCAGGATGTGGGTGCCGCCCCGGCTCACCAGGGCGGCATTGCCGGAGGAGCCGCTGGCGATGGTATGAATGGCAGTCAATGCGTTTCCCTCGCTTATGTCGGATGCAAAAACGCCCGCAAGGGCCCGGCCAAGGCCGTGATCCCTTCGCGGGCGCTTTCCGGTTTCGGTATTTCAGCTGATGCGGCTGCGGAGGTCCGCCTCGTCGGGGACGTCCACGGCCCGGATGTCAGCGCCCAGGGCCCGGAGCTTCTCAACGATGTCCTCGTAGCCCCGCTCGATGTAGCTGACGCCGGTGATGCGGCTCTCACCCCGGGCAGCCAGGGCGGCGATGACCAGGGCGGCTCCCGCCCGCAGGTCGGTGGCCTGGATGGGGGCTCCGGTGAGGTGATCCACGCCCTCCACCACGGCGGTCTTGTCGTCCACCTGGATGGAGGCGCCCATGCGCTTGAGCTCGTCCACATAGCGGTAGCGGCTGCCCCAGACGCTCTCCGTTACGAGAGACGTGCCCTCGGCCAGGGTCAGCACCGCAGTCATCTGGGGCTGCATGTCCGTGGGAAAGCCGGGATAGGGCAGGGTCTTGATGTTGGTTTTCTGCAGGCGGCCGGCGCGGCGGACGAGAAGGGTGTCCTCGTGCTCCTCGATCTCCACGCCGCACTCCTGGAGCTTGGCGGTGATGCAGTCCATGTGCTTGGGGATGATGTTCTTCACCAGCACCTGACCGCCGGTGGCGGCCACCGCCGCCATGTAGGTCCCGGCCTCGATCTGGTCGGGAATGATGGCGTAGCTGCCGCCGGTCAAGCGGGAGACGCCGGTGATCTTGATGGAATCCGTGCCCGCGCCCCGGATGTCCGCACCCATGGAGTTCAGGAAGTTGGCCAGGTCCACGATGTGGGGCTCCTTGGCCACGTTTTCGATGACGGTGGTGCCCTTTGCCAGAGCGGCAGCCATCATAATGTTCATGGTGGCGCCCACGGACACCACATCCAGATAGATGTTGGCCCCATGGAGACGCCCGCCCTCTGCCGCGGCATTGATGAAGCCGCTCTCCAGCGTGACCCTGGCGCCCATGGCGGTGAAGCCCTTCACATGCTGGTCGATGGGCCGGACGCCGCCAAAGTTGCAGCCGCCGGGCATGGCTACCTCCGCCTGGCCGAAGCGGCCCAGCAGGGAGCCCACCAGGTAGTAGGAGGCCCGGATCTTCCGCGCCAGGTCATAGGAGGTGCGGGTGCAGGTGATGTGACGGCTGTCGATCTCCACCGTGTGGGAGTTCAATACGCGGATGCTGGCCCCCAGCTCCTCCAGGATCTTGAGGCTCAGGGTCACGTCCGAGATGATGGGGACGTTCTCGATGCGGCAGACGCCGTCCACCATCAGGGCGGCGGGGATGATGGCCACGGCGGCGTTCTTGGCGCCGCTGATGGTGACCTCACCGAAAAGCGGCTTGCCGCCGCATACCAGATACTCTCTTGTCAAAGTCCGGAACCTCTCTTTTCTTTGGGGAGTGCGGGCGGGCGGCACCATATGCGGTGCCCGGCGTCCGTAGGGTACAGGCACAGTTTTCCCCTGCGCCGCCGTCTTCATGCGGAAAGTGCGGGGGAAAACGGATCATTTTGCATACAGCATAGCATAAAGCAATGGGAAAAGCAAACGTTTTTCGCCACGCTCAAAAATTTGCAGGGGAAAAGCGGGAACTCAGCCCCGGCTGACGCTGCCGTCGGCGCAGCCCACAAGATACTCCCCGGAGTCCGTGACGATGTGCCAGGCGGGGGAGAGAGTCATGGCGGCGGAGGCGGTGGAGCGCAGCAGGTAGCAGAGCTCCACCGATGTTACCTCCGCGATGACAGCACCGCTCTGGCTCCGGAAGTCCAGAAAGCGGGTGAGAGCGGTGGCGGCGCTCATGGAGGGGCCCTCGGTCCTTGTCAGGTAGGCGGAGGGAAGGTAGCTGCCCTCCGCCGTGAGGGTGCTGCCCCGGAGGGAGAAGGCCGCCCCGGCTCCGAAGACGGGATAGCTCCCGTAGCGCTGGGCGGCGCTGCCGCTGCCGGAAAGGAGGGTGGGGGTCTCAAAGCCGGCCGCCCGGGCAAAGGATCGGGCCCGCTGTTCCGCCTGCTCCACGGGGCTTGCCTCCCCGTCCGGCAGACGCAGCGTCACGGAGAAGCTGCCCCCCGCCCGGAAGGTGGCCTGGCCGCTGGTCCCCCGGTAGACGGCGATGCCGCCGCCCTGGTCCACGTATTCCGCGCTGCCGCCCAGAATGGCCTCCGCCATGGCCTGCTCCCGGCCGCTGTCCCGTTCCATGGTCACCACCATGGGCGGGTCGTCCGAGGGGATGGTCTCCGGCAGGGCGCAGCCTTCCGCCGTGAAGCGCTGGCGGAGCTCCATGAGGAGGGCGGCCTCCGCCGCCCGGCCCTGGGCCAGGCGCAGTCCCAGGGAGAGGGCCAGGGCCAGGTTGATCATGGCCAGGATCAGGATGATAATGGTTTTTAGCCGGGAGCGTTCCATCCGC
>CAMBID010000095.1 GCA_945867445.1 uncultured Clostridia bacterium
AGTATGAGGAGCTGCCCTTCGTGCTGGATGTGCAGAAGGCCATGGAGCCGGACGCTCCTCAGCTCCATGAGGAGTACCCCGGCAACATCCTGAAGCACTCCGACGTCCGGAAGGGCAACTATGCGGAGGCCATCCAGGAGGCGGGGCTCATCAAGGTCGAGGGCTGGTACGACACCCCCACCGTGCAGCACTGCCACATTGAGAACCACGGCTGCTTCGCCTATGAGGAGAACGGCCGGATCGTGGTGGTGAGCTCTACCCAGATCCCCCACATCATCCGCCGGGTAGTGGGCCAGGCCCTGGGCCGTCCCTGGGCGGACATCCAGGTCATCAAGCCCTATATCGGCGGCGGCTTTGGCAATAAGCAGGACGCCCTCTATGAGCCCCTCTGCGCCTGGTGCTCCACCATGGTGGGCGGGCGCTGCGTCCGTATCGACTGCTCCCGGGAGGAGACCTTTGTCTCCAACCGCGTGCGCCATGCCATCCGCTTCCACATCATCAGCTGGGTCCGGAAGGACGGTTCCCTGGCCGCCCGGAAGATCGAGTGTTTCTCCAACCAGGGGGCGTATGCCTCCCACGGCCACTCCATCGTGGCCAAGGGCATGGGCTCCTTCGCCCAGATCTACCCCTGCGACCATGTGGAGGCCGACGCCTGGACGGTCTACACCAACCGCCCGGTGGGCGGCGCCATGCGGGGCTACGGCATGCCCCAGGCCACCTTTGCCGACGAGGCCAACATCGACGAGTGCGCCGCCGCCGTGGGCATGGACCCCCTGGAATACCGGATGAAGTTCATCATGCCCCAGGGCTATCACGACGCCTTCTCGGGCAACACCAACTACTACGATTCCTTCCGCCAGTGCCTGGAAAAGGGCAAGGCCTGCATCGACTATGACCGGAAGAAGGCCGAGTTCGCCAAGGACACCGGCCCCATCCGGCGGGGCATCGGCGCCGCCGCCTTCTGGTACAATACCGCCGTCTATCCCATCTCCCTTGAGACCTCCTCCAACCGGATGCAGCTGAATCTGGACGGCACCGTCACCATGCAGTGCGGCGAGACGGAGATCGGGCAGGGGGCGGACACCGCCTTCGCCCAGATGACAGCGGAGGTCATGGGTCTCAAGAGCTACCGGGATGTCCATGTGGTCTCCTGTCAGGATACGGACATCACGCCCACGGGTCTCGGCGCTTACGCCAGCCGCCAGACCTATGTTGCCGGCTTTTCCATCCGGAAGACCGGACGGCTCCTCCGGGAGAAGATCCTGGACTACGCCTGCGAGATTACCCGCCAGTCTGTGGACAACATGGACATCGCGGAGGGGAACATCGTCCGCAAGCGGGACGGGAAGGTGTTGATGAGCCTTTCCGAGCTGGCTATGGCCGCCCAGTATAACCCCGTCCACTCCGAGCATCTCACGGCGGAGAGCACCTACACCATCCGCAATAATGCCTACTCCTTCGGCTGCACCTTCGCCGAGGTGGAGGTGGACATCCCCATGTGCAAGGTGACGCTGAAGAACATCATCAACGTCCACGACTGCGGCCAGCTCATCAATCCCGCCCTGGCGGAGGCCCAGGTCCACGGCGGCATGTCCATGGCCATCGGCTACGGCCTTTCCGAGCAGCTGCTCTTCGACGAGAAGACCGGCAGGCCCCTGAACAACAACCTCCTGGACTACAAGCTCTCCACCTTCATGGACCATCCCCATCTGGAGGCCCGGTTCGTGGAGAATCCGGAGCCCACCTCGCCCTTCGGCACCAAGGCTTTGGGCGAGCCCCCGGCCTGCTCCCCGGCGCCAGCCATCCGCAGCGCCATCTATAACGCCACCGGCGTCTCCCTGGATACCGCGCCCATGACGCCCCATGTGCTGTACCGGGCCTTCAAGGAGGCCGGTCTCATCCAGGACTGAGAGGAGGAAGCAACATGTATGATATGAAAGCCCTCTACCAGGCGAAAAGCGTCGCCGACGCCGTGGAGCTGCGCATGGCCCATCCCGAGGCCCAGATCATCGCTGGCGGCTCCGATGTGCTGGTGCAGATGCGGGAGGGGAAGCGCGCCGGGAAGGAGCTCATCTCCATCTACGGCCTGGACGAGCTCCGGGGTGTCTCACTGGAAGCTGACGGTACCCTGCGCATCGGTTCCCTCACCAGCTTCTCCCACATTACGAGGGATCCTCTGATCCAGAAGTACATCAACGTCCTGGGGGAGGCCGTGGACCAGGTGGGCGGCCCCCAGATCCGGAACATCGGCACCATTGGCGGCAACACCTGCAACGGCGTCACGTCTGCGGACTCCGCCTCCACCCTCCACGCCTGGGATGCCGTCGTGGAGCTCACGGGGCCGGAGGGCAAGCGGCTCCAGCCCATCAATGACTTCTATCTCAGGGCCGGAAAGGTGGACATCCGGGAGGGGGAGCTGCAGACCGCCATTCTCATCCCCGAGGAGAGCTACAGGAACTGCTTCGGCCACTACATCAAGTATGCCATGCGCAACGCCATGGACATCGCCACCCTGGGAACCTCCGTCAACGTGCGGCTGAGCCCGGACAAAAAGACCGTGGAGCGGGCGCGGGTGGCCTTCGGCGTGGCGGGCCCCGTGCCGCTGCGGGCGGAGACGGCGGAAAGATTGGCCGCCGGCCAGCCGGTCTCTTATGAGCTGGCGGAGGCCTTTGCCCAGGCAGTGAAGGAGGACATCAACCCCCGGGATTCCTGGCGGGCCGCCAGGGACTTCCGGATGCACATCGCGGTGGAGAGCGCGAAGCGCGCCTTTATCGAGTCCGTGAAACTGGCGGGAGGTGAGCTCTGATGGCACAGTATCAGGTGGTCCGTTTCAACCTCAACGGCAAGGACGTGGAGAAGGTGGTGGACGTCCGGGCCAGCCTTACCGATATGCTTCGCAATGACTTCCGCATGACCAGCGTGAAGAAGGGCTGCGAGGTGGGCGAGTGCGGCGCCTGCAACGTCCTCATCGACGGGGAGGCCTTCAACTCCTGCATTTATCTGGCCGTCTGGGCCGAGGGCAAGCACATCCGGACGCTGGAGAGCCTGCTGGGCCCCAACGGGGAGCTCTCGGACATCCAGCAGGCCTTCATTGAGGAGACCGCCATCCAGTGCGGCTTTTGCTCCCCGGGCTTCATACTCTCCGCGGTGGAGATTTTGGAGAGCGGGAAGGAGTATACGGACGCGGAGCTGAGAAAACTCCTCTCCGGCCACCTCTGCCGCTGCACGGGGTATGAGAACATCCTCCGGGCGGTGAAAAAAGTCATGTACCGCCGGCTGGGAAAGGAACTGCCGGAGGCGTGAGGCGGATTTCCAATGAAAAGCAGACAAAATCTATTTTTCATAGCGCGGCAGCGCGTCGGAGCCTGCAGGAGACGGCATCTGCGCTTTTCGCGCAGATAGGCGATGCTTTCAACGGCGCCTTTCCAAGAAAAAGTGTCTGCTCTTTTTGGGAAACAGTATTGATACTCTTTCTTGATAAAAATCTTTGATTTTTATCAAGAAAGCGCCGCTGTCAGCGTCGCCCTTTTGCGGCAGTCTGCCGCAAAAGCCGTCTCATAAGTTCTTGACGCGCCTGCGGCGCTATAAAAAGCTTTTAAAGCTTTTTATCAAGAACTAGTATGATATGAGGCTCCGCGGCCCGAAAAAATGCGCCGGGGACCTGCCCTGCGGCAGGTCCCCGGGTTCTTTTGGCAGAAGATCGTTTTTTATTTGACGAATGGAAGGGGATTGGTCTATAATGGAAGCATCATCAAGAAGGAGGCATCCTCTATGAACACCATCGTTACCATTGGACGGCAGTTTGGCAGCGGCGGCCGGGAGATCGGCATCCGCCTGGCCAAGGCCCTGGACGTTCCCTTTTACGATAAGGAGCTGCTGCGTAAGGCAGCGGAGAAGAGCGGCCTCTGCGAGAAGATTTTTGAGAACTTTGACGAGCGGCCCAAGAGCCTGCTGTACTCCATCGCCATGGATTCCTACCTCTTCTCCCTGCCGGGAGCCGGGCCCAGCGATTCCCTGGAGCAGAAGGTCTATCTCGCAACGTACGACGCCATCCGCCATGTGGCGGACGAGGGACCCTGCGTACTTATCGGCCGCTGTGCGGACTATGCCCTGGCGGGCCGGGACAACGTGCTGAAGCTCTTCATTGACGCGCCGCTGGAAAAGCGCATCGAGACCGTTTCCCAGCGGGAGGAGCTGACGGCGGAGAAGGCCCGCCAGCTCATCCTGAAGACCGACAAGCGCCGGGCCTCCTACTATGAGTACTACTCCTCCCAGAAGTGGGGTGCGGTGGAGAGCTACGATTTCTGCCTGGACTCCAGCGTCTTCGGCATCGACGGAACCGTGGCGCTGATCCAGAAGCTGGTGGAGATGAAGGAGGCCCAGGCCAAGTAAGCGCGGGCGATCCTGAGACAGGAACCGGCGGCGGGGGAGACCCTGCCGCCGATTTTGCGCCTTGCGGCGGCTTTCGGCTTGTGTTA
>CAMBID010000096.1 GCA_945867445.1 uncultured Clostridia bacterium
GCTTTTTATCAAGAACTAGTATGAGGGGGATTTTTTCTAACGCACAGGCTGCCGGAAAATGAGGATGACGCTTTCCGCGAGACAGAAAACAAAGGGGAAATGCCTTCCCCTTTGGATCCCCTCGCCTGCCGGGGCTGCGTCTCGCCGTTCCGTCCGCGGGAGCAGGGCTCTGTTCCCGTCTGCCGGGGGGAGGATGCGTCAATCCCGGAGCTTTGCGCAGTCGGCCGGGCGGCCGGAGAGCATCTCCAAGCCGTGGGCCAGCGTCGGCAGAACGGCTTCCAGGTTTTCCCTGGCTGCCTTGGGGGAGCCCGGCAGGTTCACGATAAGGCTGCCGCCCCGGATGCCCGCCTGGGCCCGGGAGAGCATGGCCCGGGGCGTCACCTGAAGGGAGGCATAGCGCATGGCCTCCGGGATGCCGGGGGTCAGGCGTTCACAGACGGCCAGGGTGGCCTCCGGGGTCACGTCCCGGGGGGCGAAGCCGGTGCCCCCGGTGGTGACGATGAGGGGATAGCTCCCCTCATCCGCCAGGCGGCGGAGGGCGGCTTCGATCTCGGGCTGCTCATCCGGGACCAGGACAGTCTCTGCCACGGCGTAGCCCGCGTCCGTCAGGATTTTCACCACCAGCGGGCCGCCCTCGTCGGGCCGCAGGCCTTGGAAGCAGCGGTCGGAAATGGTGACAACAGCGGCGTTCGGCATGAAAAGTTCCTCCTGTTCGTTCCCGGCCCGGGGGAATGTCCCGGGGCGGTCGATGCTTACTTCAGCAGCAGGATATCCTCCGGGGCGACGGAGACCGTCAGGCGTTCCGGAGCCCGCAGGGCGGCCCAGGCGTCCTTGGGGAGCTCCATCCGCAGGGGCGCCGCGTCCAACCCGGCCCCCTCCGGCCGGAGGAGGATAATGGCTTCAAAGACATCGTCAATGACCCGGATGACGGCGCAGGGGATGGCGTTCTTCTCCCCCTCCGCCGCCGGGCGGACGGTGTGGGAGCGGATGCCCACGCAGCGGACCTCTTCCGCCACGGGGCGGCCGGGGTCCAGGGTCACGCCCCAGTCCGGCAGACGGACGAGGCCGCCTTCCTTCGCAGCGGGGGTGAAATTCTTGCAGCCGGAGAGCCGGGCGGCGGATTCCGTCCCCGGGGCGTGGAAGAGCTCCCGCATGGGGCGGACACCCTGGGACTTGCCGTTCTCCAGCAGGCAGACCTTGGGGCAGTTTCGCCAGGCTTCTCCCCGGTCATGGGTGACCCAGAGGATGGGGCCCGGAAAGTCGTCCATCACGGCGGCCAGCTCCAGCTCCAGCTGGTACTTGAGGTAGCTGTCCAGGGCCGAGAGGGGCTCGTCCAGCAGAATCATCCGGGGATCCGTCAGCAGGATCCGGGCCAGGGCACAGCGCTGCTGCTGCCCGCCGGAGATCTGCCGGGGCCGGAGGTCTGCCACGGCTTCCAGGCGGAAGCGGCGCAGGGCGTCCGCTGCGGCGGCTTCCCGGTCCGGCTTTCCCCGGAGGACCGCCAGCAGGTTTCCCCGGACAGTCATGTTGGGGAAGAGGGCGTACTGCTGGAAGAGGTAGCCCACCCCGCGCTGCTGGGGCGGAAGATCGATCCTGGCGGCGCTGTCAAAGAGGACGTGGTCATCCAGGGCAATGCGGCCCTCATCGGGCCGGAGGATGCCGGCAATGCAGCGGAGGGTCACGCTCTTCCCGCAGCCGGAGGCCCCCAGCAGGGCCAGGGGCTCCGCCCCGGCGTCAAAGGCGGCTTCCAGATGGAAATCCCCCAGCTTCTTGCGGATGTCAACGTGCAGCGTCATCGGCGTCCCTCCCTTCGCTGGCGGTCTTCCAGCAGGTTCACTGTCAGAAGAAAAACGGCGGAAATGGCCACGTTCACCAGGACCCAGCGGAAGGCCAGGGCGTCGTTGCCGGTCTGCCAGAGCTGGTAGACGGCGGTGGACACCGTGGCGGTCTTGCCGGGGGTGTAGCCTGCCAGCATGGAGGTGGCGCCGTACTCGCCCAGCGCCCGGGCGAAAGCCAGGACGGTGCCAGCTAAGATCCCCTGGCGGCAGTAAGGCATCCGTATCCGCCAGAAGATCCAGACGTTGGGGAGGCCCAGGGTCCGGGCGGATTGGGAGAGGGTCTCGTCGAAGCTCTCAAAGGCGCCCCGGGCGGTGCGGTACATGAGAGGGAAGGCCACCGCTACGGCGGCAAAGACAGCGGACCACCAGACCATGACGAGCCGCACGCCGAAGGCTTCCAGCGCCCAGGCGCCGATGATCCGCCGGGGGCCAAGCACTCTCAGCAGGAGATAGCCCACCACCGTGGGCGGCAGCACCAGCGGAAGGGTCAGCACCACGTCCAGCACGCCCTTGAGGAGCCTGGGGAGCTTCGCGATCCAGTAGGCCGCGGCGATGCCCAGGAAGAAGATAAGTATCGTGGAGATGGCCGCGATGCGCAGCGAGTTCCACAGGGGGAACCAATCCATACCTTTCCCTCCAATCATCCAAAGATTGGTTGCCCTTGCCGGAGGGGAACGAAGTCCTTCGTCCCTCTCAGCCAAGGGTAACACATTCCCTCCGCCCGGGTCAAGTCCCGGGCGGAGGGGCGGCGCATCTTACTCTGCGGGACGGAAGCCCACGCTCTCAAAGACAGCCATGGCGGCGTCGGTCTTGAGATAGTCCAGGAAGGCCTGGGCGGCCTCAGTCTGGCCGTCCTTCAGCACGGCGGCGGGATAGATGACCTGGCCGCACATTTCGGCGGTGGCGCTGTCCACCACGGTGAGGCCGGCGGAGAAGGCGTCCGTCGCGTAGATGATGCCGCAGTCCACGGAAGCCTCGGTGACCTGGGAGGTGACTTCCTTCACGTTGTTTCCGTAGGTGAGGACGCCGGCATCGGCGAGAGCCGCCTCATCGAAACCGTAGTAGGCTAAGATTTTCTGGGTGTACTGTCCCACGGGCACATCGCTGTTGCCCATGGCCAGGAGCACGCCGCCGCTCCGCAGGAGCTCGGCCAGCTGGTCAAAGCTCTCGATGCCCTTGGGGTTGCCCTCGGGCACCGCCAGGGTGACCTTGTTCTCCAGCAGGTTGACGCGGCTGCCCTCCAGCAGCATGTCCTGGCCGTCGGGGTTCCTTTCAGCGTCGTCCTTCAGGGTGCCGTCCAGGGCATTCATCTGCTTGGGGGCGGCGGAGAGGAAGAGGTCGCATTCGGCGCCCTCCTCAATGAGGGTGAGCAGCTTGCCGGAGGAGTCGAAATTGAAGCTGAGGGTCACATTCGGGGCCACGGCCTTGTAGTCCTTGGCGATCTCCGTCAGGGTCTCCGTCAGGGAGGCGGCGGCGAAAACCACCAGGGTGATGGGTTCGGCATCCCCCCCGCCGGAGGAGGAGCCGCTGCCGGAGGCAGAGGGGGCGCTGCCGCAGGCCGCGAGACTCAGAGCCAGGGTCAACGCCAGGAGCAGGGAGAGAAGCTTCTTCATGTGAGGTTCTTCCTTTCCAAAATGTTTTTCCCATTCATCGTATCCTGCGGCGATGAAGGAACGGGCAAGAAAACGCCGCGGGCCAGGTATCTTTCCAACCGCTTGCGCGGGGTGGAACAGGGAAGTGGGGGAGTGCCGCAAAGGGTTATCCTCGATTGAGGATAACGGAGGGCGGCCGCTTCGCGCCGGAGGGCGCGAAGGGGAGGATTACTTTCCGAAGGGGCAGATGGGGTAATGGCACTCGGGGCAGGAGAGGCAGAGACCGCCCTCCCCCAGGTCAATGAGGTCCTGCCGCTTCACCCGGACGCCCGCCGCGAGGCGCGGCAGCACCAGGTCGAAGACCGTGGCCCCGGCGTACATCACGCAGCCGGGGAGGCCGCAGACCGCCGTGCCGTCGGCATAATACCCCAGCAGGAACATGGCCCCGGGCAGGACGGGGGCGCCGTAGGTGACGACCTCCGCCCCGCTGCGGCGGATGGCCCCGGGGGTGTTGTCGTCCGGGTCCACGCTCATGCCGCCGGTGCAGAGGATCAGCTCCGCCCCGGTCTTCCGGGCTTCCTCCATGGCGGAGAGGATATCCTCCACGGCGTCTCCGGGGTAGGAGACGGAGAGGGTTTCGATGCCGTAGAAAGCCAGCTTGCGCCGCACCACCGGCGAGAAGGTGTCCTGAATGAGCCCCTTCTTCACCTCGCTGCCGGTGGCGATGATGGCGGCGGTCTTCCTGATGTAGGGGAGCAGGGCCAGCAGGGGCTTTCCGTCAGCGGCCTCCTCCGCCTTCCGGAGCTTCTCCTCCGCGATGACGAGAGGGATGACCCGCATCCCGGCCAGCTTCTCGCCCTTGCGGACGGGGGTATTGCCGTGGCGGGTGGCGATCATGACCTCCTCCTGGGAGTTCACGGCGATAAGGCGGGCGGAATCCACCAGGAAGAGGCCGTCGATGGCGGCGGTGAGCTCGATCTTGCCCTCCTTGGGCTCGCTGCGGTCCATGTTTTCATTGATGGCGAG
>CAMBID010000097.1 GCA_945867445.1 uncultured Clostridia bacterium
CTTTCTTGATAAAAATCTTTGATTTTTATCAAGAAGGCGCCGCTGTCAGCGTCGGCCTTTGGCCGGCGGCTCCCTTTGTACAAGGGAGCCTTTGGGGGACAGGCGTCAGCCGGGATCGCCGGGCTTCCACTTGACCTCTCCCCCGTGGTCGATGGTCCACTTCCACCAGAAGGCGTCGGTCCAGTAGCGCTCAAAATCGATGGCGTCCACGTGCTGCCGCCAGGCGGAGACGGCCGCCTCCCAAGTTTCCGCCGTCAGCTCGTCCTCCCCCGCCGCGATCTTCCGCAGCAGGGTGTCCGAGACGTCGCCGGAGTGGTGGATATAGTCGCAGTAGTTGTCCAGGTCCTCCACGATCTCCTCCTCCATCAGGAAGCCGTAGAGCCGGACGTTCTCATAGGGCAGCAGGGTCTCGCAGACCTGGGCGATGGCGTCGAAGCAGGCGTCCTTCTCCCCCAGGCGGGCGCAGCGGTCCCAGAAGAGGATGCTGTAGGGCGGCAGGAAGAAGCGGAAGTCCACCTCCGGGTGGGCCTCGATCCAGCCCTGGACCACGGCGAGGTTCTCCGCGACGTTTTCCCGGAAGGCGTCCGGGGGCAGCGTCTCCGCCGCGATCTCCGGGCGGTGATAGTTCTCCATGGCGGTCATGTGGTTCCACCAGATGCCCTCGTCCCAGGTGAAGCCCTCGTCCAGGGTCTGCCCCTCACCCCAGCCCCGGGCCAGGGGAGCGTAGACGCTGTAGTAGAGCATGTCCTTGTTGAGAAGGTATTGGAGGTCGTTGAGGGGGTTGGCGTCGTAGAGATAGCCGGGCATGGAGGCCGTGAGGCCGCTCTCGTCCCGGATCAGGATGTTGAGGTCCAGGCCGAAGATCACCCGCTCCGGGCTTTGCTCCCGGAAGAGGAGGCCCATGGCCTGGTCGAACTCGCTGAGGTACCCGTCCGGAATGGTGATCCGGAGCCCCGTGCCGCCGAAGACTTCCTCAATGTGGCTCTTGCGGTAATTGGCGGCCATGGAGGTGCCCATGACCACGGTATCGGCCGGGACATTGCGGATAAGGCCCGCCATCTGGCAGCGCTCACTGAAGCAGATGCCCTCCCCCTCGGGGGGCAGGGGGTAGTAGACGCTGGGGTCGGATAAATAGAGGGCGGCGGCCGCCGCCGCCAGCAGAAGAAGCAGGGCGGCGAGAAAGCCGCAGCTCCAGCGGCGAAGGGATGTTTTCATGGCGTCCTCCCCTCAGAAATTGCTGTAGATGAAGCTCACCACGCCGGTAAAGCTCAGGATGGACCAGGCGGTGCCCAGGCTCAGCAGCGCCGCCCGCCAGACCGTAGGCCGGAAGGCATCCATCCGGCGGATGGTGTTCCCCGGCAGCAGGGCAGCCACCGCGGCCGCCAGGAAGAGGGCGCAGAACTTGGCGGTATTCAGCCAGGGCTTCAGCGCCGGCAGCAGGATGCCGAGAGCGGCGCTCTCCTTGCCGTAGAGGCCCTGGACCAGCCAGTCCCTGGGCAGGGCGAAGCCGCCCGCCGCGGCCTGGCGCAGCAGCGCCAGGGCGGAGGGGATGTCCGGCGCCCGGAAGAAGACCCAGGCAAGGTTCACAAAGGCGAAGGTCAGCGCCCAGCGCAGAACGGCCGGGAGCCTGTCCCGTTTCCCGCCCCAGAGGCGCTCGGCGACCTGGGCCAGGCCGTGGAGAGCCCCCCAGAGGAGGAAGGTCCAGCCCGCCCCGTGCCAGAAGCCGCTGAGAAGGAAGACCAGCAGGATATTGAGGTACGTCCGGCTCCTCCCTTTCCGGCTGCCGCCCAGGGGGAAGTAGACGCATTGGCGGAGGAACGTGGTCAGGGTGATATGCCAGCGCTTCCAGAACTCCGTCACGGAGAGGGCGCGGTAGGGGGAGTCGAAGTTCACCGGCAGGCGGATGCCGAGAAGCCGGGCGCAGCCCGCGGCCATGTCGCAGTAGCCGGAGAAATCAAAGTAGAGCTGGAGGGTGTAGCCCAGGATCACCGCCCAGGCGGCAGGGGCGCTGAGGTCGCCGATCCTCTCCCAGCCGTTGTTCACCACCACGCCCAGGGGGTCCGCCAGCAGCATCTTTTTGCACAGGCCGCAGCCGAGGGCATAGAGTCCGGCGGCGCTGTCCCGGTCGTCGGGGCGCAGGAAGGCGGGGGCGGAGAGCTGGGGCAGGAAGCCGTTGGGTTCCAGGATGGGGCCGGAGGTGAGGCTGGGGAAGAAGAAGCTGTAGAGGAGATAGTCCGTCAGCCGCTCCGCCGGGGCCGTCTCGCCGGCGCGGCACTCCTTCAGGTACCAGAGCTGCTGAAAGGTGAAAAAGCTCAGCCCCAGGGGCACGAAGGGCAGGGACCACGCCCCGCCGGTGAGAAAGCCCAGGTACTTGAAGCCCAGGAGGACCAGAATATGGTAGCTGATGGCGCAGAGGAACAGCGCCTTCCCGCCCGCCTTCCCCGGGACGGTCCGGGGCGCGGCCAGAAAACTGACGCCGGCGCCGGGGAGCAGCACGGCGAAGCCCTGCCATCCGGCCTGAGCGCAGAAAAAGAGGCAGCAAAGGAGCAGCATGAGCCGCCCGGCGGGGAGACCCCCTTTGCCAAGGATGCGGCAGAGAAGGACCGTGACGGCGAGAAAGGCCAGAAAGGCCAGGGTCTGGAATGCCATCGTCACTTCTCCATGAGGCCGCTCAGGCGGCTGTCCGCCCCGTGGAGGATCTGGGTGACGCTCTGGCTGCGGCCGGGGAAGGCCTGGGCAAGCCCCGCGTCCGTGAGGTCCGGGAACTCCGCCTTCTCCTCCCGGAGCGTGCGCAGGGCCCGGGCGTACCTCGCCTCGCTGAGGGCCATGTCCGCCGGGGCGATGCCGCCCGCAAAGGTCTCCGCCTCCAGGTTGAACCAGGCCTCGTTGCCCCCCGCCGTCCGGTAGAGCCGGCGGTAGAGGGTGTAGACCGCGGTGCCGAGATAGGCCGCCGCCGCGTGGATGGCGTCCTTGCTGCCGAGCTTGCCCAGAAGCTCAAAGAGCACGCCCTCGGCCCCCGCCAGGAGTTTGGCGTTCAGCAGGGCCAGGACGCTCCCCCGCAGGACGCTGCCCTGGTCGGCGGCGTTCATCACGTCTTCCTCCGAGAGCATGGCCCCGTCCCGGGACAGGGTCCTGCCCAGGATGAAGTCCGCCGAGACATGGTAGTAGTCGCAGGCCTTCACCACGAAGGCAAGGCCCGGTTCCCGGACGCCGTTTTCATAGTGGCTGAGCAAAGCCTGGGAGATGCCCAGGTCCCTGGCCGCCGTCCGCTGGCTGACGCCCCGCTCCTGCCGGAGCAGCGCCAGCTTGGCCGAAAATTCAGAGCTGGAAGCCATCGTCTCTCTCCTTTCCCATCGCCGCGGAAGCGGCCTCTGCCGTTGATCCGCAGCCAAACCGCCGCGTCAAAAAATACGCATTGTATATCTTAGCAGAAATGTTACGGATTGTAAAGGAAATTTGAGCGCTTGCCCCCGCCATTGTCCCTTTTACCCTTTGTGTTGATGGGGTATAACTCCGGTGATTTCACCAAAAACCTGTCTTAAATACCTGATTTCCGAGAGGATACCCGATTTGGGGTATCCTCTTTTCTTTTCCTCCCAGTCCTATTTCAGAGCCAAATGGTATTCAAAGTCTCTGTCCGAGATAAATATTGGTGAGCAAAAAATATACATTTTCATAAAAGATTATGCATATCCCTATTCCCCTTTGGGGTGGATGTTAACATCGGTTGCTTGAACGCAATGGGCTTTAGTAATAGAATAATCACATCCAAAGGAGGGATAATCATGCTAAACAAAAATATCAAAGCACTTAGAAAAGCTAAAGGCTTATCTCAAGAGGAACTGGCAATCAAATTGAATGTAGTTCGTCAGACAGTTTCAAAATGGGAGAAAGGTTTATCGGTTCCTGATGCCGGAATGGTAATTCAAATTGCGGAGGTTCTTGCTACCACGGTTAATGTTTTACTTGGAGAGGAAGTTCCCGTGTCTGAGGAACCGGATTTTACCAAAACGCTGGCGGCTAAATTGGAAGTATTAAACGAGCAGTATTCTAAACAGAATGAACATCGTCGTAAAATTTGGAGAGTTGTGTTCACAGTAGTTTTAATTGTTTCGGCGATTTCACTGATTAGGTATTTTCTTTTCTTCGGCTCAATATATCATATGAAAAATATAGGGGATGCATCCGCTTCCACAAGTGTTACTGTGATTGGTGGCAGTGATGTTCCGGCATATATTTCAATTTGGTATTATCTTTCGGTGATGAAGCCAGTTTTAATTAGTGTGCTTGCAGCAATCACATCAGTTGTCGGCCTTTACCGTACACGAAAAAACTAATGTCTGGTAGTTTCCATCGAATAATGTCAATTAGGAAAATTCAAATTTGTTGAGGTTTTATTGTGTATAGAGAATTGATAGAAAAACTGATAGAGGGGCATAGTTGGGCAAAG
>CAMBID010000098.1 GCA_945867445.1 uncultured Clostridia bacterium
CCGCAGCCAGGACCATCCCCACAAAAGTATGGCCAGCCTCTCCGGGTTTCGGTCCTTCAGGAAGCAGCGGTAACGGCAGCCCCCGTAATTGCCCCAGTGGCACCATTTCTCCCCGTTCTCATAAAAGACAGGGGGCATGGGACCTTCTCCAGCCGGGAGAGGAGGACACATTCCCCGCAAGACCGACGCCGGCCAACACCAGCGCCCGGAGACACCGGGAGGCTCGCTTTCCGGCGGGCGCCTCCGCTACCTGGGCCAGGTTGCGCGCGTCGTCCAGCAGGCTCTCCGCCGTGACGCCGAAGAGGCGGCAGAGGGGCAGCAGCTTTCCCGCCTCCGGCTGGGCGGCGCCCAGCTCCCAGCGGGAGACGGTTTGCCGGGAGATCTCCAGCTTTTCCGCCAGGGCCTCCTGGAAAAGACCGCTGCGCTTGCGCAGGGTCAGGAGCTTTTCCGGTAGAGGCATCGTGCGTCCCCCGTCAGGCCTCTTGCTGCCAGAACAGCAGGATTCCCGGGGCAATGCCGGCGCAGACCTGAGGCAATTCCGCAGCAAGCTGCGTCATTTGGGCGCCAGCAGCCGCTGCATATCCTCCGGCAGGGGGACGGAGAGGGCGAGGACCTCCCCTGTGACAGGGTGCCGCAGCCGGAGGGCAAAGGAGTGGAGGGCCGGGCGGGGGATGAGAGCGGCATCCTCCGTGCCGTAGAGCCAGTCTCCTGCCAGGGGATGGCCAATGGCGGCCAAGTGCAGCCGCAGCTGATGGGTGCGCCCGGTCTCCGGCAGGAGACGCAGGAGGGCCCTGCCGTTCCCCTCCGCCAAAACCTCATAGCGGGAGCGGGAGGGGGCCCCGTCGGGCCGGATTTTTCGTTTGACGGTGGAGCTTTCGTCCCGGCCGATTGGCAGGTCGATAAGGCCGTGCCTGGGTTCCGGACAGCCCAGGCACACGCCCCGGTACTCCCGCTGGAAGTCCTCCGTATGGAGACTCCGCCGCAGGAGGTTGTGGACGTAGCCGCTCTTGGCCACCGCCATGAGGCCGGTGGTGCCCTTGTCCAGCCGGTTCACCACGTGGAAGATGCCGCCCTCCCCCCGCTGATAGGCCAGGGCTCCGGCCACGGTGGGGGTCTCGGGGTAGAAGCTGGAGACCATGGCCACCATCCCAGCGGGTTTGTTCACCACCAGGAGGTGTGCGTCCTCCCAGACCACCGGCAGCGGCACATCGCAGGGGAGGGGCTGCTCCCGGGGCGGCCGCAGGTCGCCGCAGAGCACCGATAGCTCGTCCCCAGTCTGAAGGGCGTCCACTGTCCGGGCGGGATGGCCGTTGACCAGGATGCCCCCCTCCGTCCTCGTCAGGCGGGAGATGGCCCGGGCGGAGAAGTGAAGCTCCGCTTTCAGGATGTGCCGGACGGGGACGCCGGACTTCTCCGGCGGGACAGTATAGCGCAGGGTGGGCATGGCGGCGGCCTCCTTCCGGGAGCTCCGGCGGGGCGGAGCGGTTTTCCCCAGCATACCACGTCCGCTCCCGCCGCGCAAGGGGTACGGCGGAGGGGGAGGAAAGGGAGAGGAGCATTGATACTCTTTCTTGATAAAAATCTTTGATTTTTATCAAGAAGGCGCCGCTGTCAGCGTCGCCCTTTTGCGGCAGTCTGCCGCAAAAGCCGTCTCATAAGTTCTTGACGCGCCTGCGGCGCTATCAAAAGCTTTGAAAGCTTTTTATCAAGAACTAGTATGAGAATGGGGCCGGGAATGGCAGGGAGGGAAGCCGTGTGGGGGAAAATGGAGCAAAGGGGTGGAAAGGGACTGGCGGGAAGGGGAGAGCTGTGCTATAATATCATATTACGAAATTTCGCCGCTGCGGCGGCTTTGGGAGGACACCGCCATGCTGCTTTCCGCGGAGCATATCTCCATCAACTTCGGCGCCCGTTCCCTCTTGACGGACGTGAACTTTTACCTGGAGCCCGGGGGCAAGGTGGGCGTCATCGGCATCAACGGAACCGGGAAGTCCACCTTCCTGCGGGTGCTCTCCGGGCAGATCGAGCCGGATCAGGGAACCGTCACCCGGGATCCCAACGTTCAGGTGAGCTTCCTCCCCCAGAACCCGGAGATGTCGGAGGACGCCACGGTGCTGGAGCAGGTCTTCCTGAGCTTTCCGCCGGAGTTCCGGGAGCTCAACGAGTATGAGGCCAAGTCCATGCTGACAAAGCTGGGACTCACGGAGTTTGAGCGGAAGGTGGGAACCCTCTCCGGCGGGCAGCGCAAGCGCCTGGCCCTGGCGGCGGCCCTCCTTCACCCGGCGGATGTGCTGATCCTGGACGAGCCCACCAACCACCTGGATACCGCCATGGTCACCTGGCTGGAGGACTGGCTCCGCCGCTTTCGGGGCGGGCTCATCATGGTGACCCATGACCGCTACTTTTTGGAGCGGGTGGTGAACCACATCACGGAGCTCTCCCGGGGGAAGCTCTACCACTATGAGGCCAACTACTCCAAGTATCTGGAGCTGAAGGCCCAGCGGGCGGAGATGGCCGATGCCAGCGAGCGCAAGCGCCAGTCCATCCTGCGGACGGAGCGGGAGTGGATCCTGCGGGGCTGCAAGGCCCGGACCACCAAGAGCAAGGACCGCATCCAGCGTTACGAAGCCCTGCGGGATCAGCACGCCCCGGAGGCCGACGAGAGCGTCAGCCTCGCGGCAGCTTCCAGTCGCTTGGGGAAGAAGATCATCGAGCTCCGGGACGTGGGCAAGGAGTACGATGACCGCTGGGTGCTGCGGCACTTTTCCTATGGCATCCTCCGGGACGACCGCATCGGCATCGTGGGACACAACGGCGTGGGGAAATCCACCCTCCTGCGGCTCATCGCCGGGGAGCTTGCCCCTGATGAGGGCAGCGTGGAGATCGGCAGCACCGTCCGCATCGGCCACTTCTCCCAGGAGGGCCGCGAGCTGGACCTTACCCAGCGGGTCTACGACTTCATCCACGAGATCGGCGACGAGGTGAAGACCGAGGAGGGGACCCTCACCGCCAAGGCCATGATGGAGCGCTTCCTCTTCCCGGCGGATCTGCAGTCCCAGCCCATCGGAAAGCTTTCCGGCGGGGAGCGGAGGCGGCTCTACCTCCTCTCTATCCTGATGGCGGCCCCCAATGTGCTGCTGCTGGACGAGCCTACCAACGACCTGGACGTCACCACCCTCTCCCTTCTGGAGGATTACCTCCAGACCTTCCCGGGCCCCATTCTGGCGGTATCCCACGACCGCTTCTTCCTGGACAAGCTGGCGGGGCAGATCTTTGAGGTGCGGGACGGCGGGACCATCGACCGCTGCGTCGGCAACTGGACGGACTGGGAGGGCAAGCGGAAGGCGGAGACCGCCGTCGAGGCCCCGGTGAAGCAGGAGAAGGCGGAGAGCAATCGCCCCCGGGAGCGGAAGCTGAAATTCAGTTTCAAGGAGCAGCGGGAATTCGAGACCATTGAGGGAGACATTGCGGAGCTGGAGCGGAGGATCGCCGACTGTGAGGCGGCCCAGTCCGCCTGCGGCAGCGACTATGTGAAGCTCCAGGAACTGATGGAGCGGCAGACGGCCCTGGAGGCCGCCCTGGAGGAGAAAATGGACCGCTGGGTCTGCCTCACCGACCTGAAAGAGCGCATCGACGCCCAGTAAAGGAGGACGCCATGGGGAAACTTTTCCGGAGAAGGGACGCCTTCCATCTGGAAGGGGAGTGCCAACAGCGGACGGAGGCGGAGCTGGCGGCCCTGGACCGAAAAGCGGCGGACGCCGCCTTCCGGGCGGGGCAGAAGGCCCTTTATGAGGCGGTTTTGCGGCCGGAGGGCTTCCTTCGCTGGAAGGGCGCGGCCTTCGTCCGCCGGGGCCCGGAGGACTGGCTGGAGGTCATCGAGCTCCAGAAGGAGCGGTACGGGACCAGAACGTTTACGGTAAACTGCATGGCGGCGCCCCTCTTCCTGCCGGGGGCGGAGCCGGACATGACCTTCGGGGAGCGGCTGGGGGTCCTGGCGGTAGGCCGGGATGTCTGGTGGGACTTCACGGCGGGCGCGGCGGAGGGGAGCTTCCGGAACGTGGGGGAGGCCCTGCGGCGCTTCGGTCTGCCGTGGTTTGAAAGCCGGCGGGGGGACGGATACCGGAAGGCCCTCCTGCGGGAGGGCGATCTTCCCTGGGCCAAAGCGTGGCTGGCGGCCCTGAGTGCCCGGGGGACAGATATCCAGGCGGAGCGGGAAACCATCCGGGAGAACTGCGAAAGGCTCCGGCTGCCGAAGAGCCTCTTGAAGGAGACAGAACGATAAGAGGAACCGCCCCGGGCGTGACGATGGGTCACGCCTGGGGCGGTTCTTTATACTAGAATCCATTGAAAACAAGACAATTGTCTTGTTTTGATAGCGCCAACGGCGCGTTGGATTCTTAGG
>CAMBID010000099.1 GCA_945867445.1 uncultured Clostridia bacterium
TACTCCGGATACCAAAGGGGGATGCCGGAGAGCTCCCGAAGGTCAAACTTGAAGTAGCCCACGTAGCGGCTCACATAAACCATGGGTTCATACCCCGCCTGGGCGATGCGGTCGCAGAAGGCCTTGGCGCAGGCGGTGGCCACCGCCGGATCCGTTCCGTAGACCCGGTAAGTGCTGTCCTTCATCTCCCAGTCGTAGGCGACAGGGCCCGTCAGCTTCCGGCCGTCCAGGAGCTGGATGACGTAGTCCGCCTCCTCGATGGCTTCCTCCACGGTGATGGCCTGGGAGAAGAGGTAGACCCCGGTATCCAGCCCCGCCGCCAGGGCGCCGTCGATATTCTGGGCGTAGAAAGCGTCCGCGTAGAGGGCGCCGGAGGAGGTGCCCCGCAGGGCGATGCGGACCATGGCAAAATCAATGCCGTCCGCCGCCACGGCGTCCCAGTCGATGGTGCCGCCGGCGGTGGCCCGGTTCTGGTAGGCGGAGACGTCGATGCCGGTCGCCGTCCGGCAGAGGCCGCCGAAGTACTTCAGGCGGCCATCCGCCCAGGCGAAGTCCGCGGCCATCAGGGGATTCACCGGCACCCCCTCCAGCACCGGGATGGTCCTGCCCTCATAGGTGATGGTGTTGGGATCTCCGGGCTTCAGGCCGGGATCCGGCTCCGGGTCCTTGGGGCTCGGCTCCTGGATGACCTCCGCCCCGCCGAGATTGCAGATCACGCCGCCCAGCTCCACATCCCGCAGCAACACCGTACCGCTGACGCCGGGGGCGATGGTGAGGCTGCCGTCGATCTTCATGTCGTGGAGCAGCACGCCGTCCTCCGCGCTGACCACGGCGTCGCCGGGAACATCCTCGCTGTACTCCCCGCTCTCCTGGAAGAGCCGGGTCACCAGGTTGCTGAGGATGTTCACCACCTCTGCCCGGGTGATGGGCTCGTTGGGCCGGAGGAGGGCGCTCTCCCCCATGTCGTTGAGCCAGCCCTCCCGGATCATGGTGACAAGGTAGCCCTCGGCGTAGTAGGCCACGTCCTCCGCATCGTCATAGGGCAGCTCGCCCTCGCTCTCCGGAAGGTAGAAGGCCCGGGCGATCATGGTCACCGCCTGCTGGCGGGTGATGTTGTGGTAGATGAGGGCCTTGCCGTTGTTGCCGAGGTAGACCCCGGCGGCGTTGAGCTTCAGGATGGCGCTCTCCCAGTAGTCCCCGGCGGTGTCGGAAAAGGTCTCCGGCGCGGATTCCACCCGGTAGCGGAGAAAGCGGTCCAGAATACCGGCGAAAGCGCCCCGGGTGATGGTGTCATCCGGGCGGAAGCTGCCATCGTCATAGCCCCGGAGGATGCCGTACTCCCCGCTCCAGCGGTCGATGGCGCTCTCGGCCCAGTGGCCCTCCGTGTCCGTATAGGCGGCGGAGGCTGCCGTCGTCAGAGCCGCCGCGCAGAGCAGCGCCGCGGCCGCTTTCCTTCCCTGTCGAAAATCCATCTTTTGTTCTCCTTCCCCCCGAAACCTGTCGAAATCCATCCGGTGAAAAACGCGGGCAGGTGCCCCGAACCCGCGCTCAGTATCCATTCCCATGGTAGCAAAGTTTTCCTCCCCCGTCAACGGTATTTTTATGTCAACCATAAATTTCCTATCCCATCGGATATTTCCAGCACCGGCGGCAAATACTGTGTCTGTTGGGAGGTGTACTATGTCTACCGCGTTTTTTCGAACTCTGATCCTCTACTTCCTCATCATGGCGGGGCTGCGGCTTACCGGCAAACGTCAGATCGGCGAGCTGGAGCCGGGGGAGCTGGTGCTGACCATGATGATCTCGGACCTGGCCGCCGTGCCCATGCAGGACTTTGGCATCCCGCTGTTCGCCGGGGTGGTGCCAATCCTGACGCTGCTGGCACTGTCGCTGCTGCTGAGCCAGCTCTCCCTGCACTCCCTGCGCTTCCGGGAGATCCTCTGCGGGACGCCCACGGTTCTCATCCGGGAAGGGCGCCTGCAGCAGGATGCCATGCGCAGGAACCGCTTCACCATCGATGAGCTCCTGGAGGAGCTCCGCTGCCAGGGATACGGCAGCATCGAGGCCGTCAAGTACGCCGTGCTGGAAAACTCCGGCCAGCTCTCCCTCCTGCCCTGGACGGCGGAGCAGCCCCCCACGGCGAAGGCCCTGGGCCTCCCGGTGGAGGATGAGGCCTCCCTGCCCACCATCCTCATCAACGACGGACGGGTGCTGGGGCGGAGCCTCCGCCGCTGCGGAAGGGATGAAGCGTGGCTGCAGAAGGCCATTCAGGAGCAGGGTTTCGCCCGGCCGGAGGAGGTCTTCCTCCTGACCTACACCCCGGAGGGCGGGGTCTTTTGTCTTGGGAAGGAGGGGACGCCATGAGGCGTTACCTGGGGCTTTTGCCGCCGGTTCTGATCCTGGCGGGAGTTCTCGCCTTCTGCCTCTGGACCGGCGCCCGCGTGGGGGCGGACTCCCAACGCTGGCGCCAACCCCTGGAGCAGTCCTCCGAGGCGGCCCTCGCCGGGGATTGGGACGCCGCAGGGGATCTTCTCGCCGCCAGCTACGACGACTGGCGCACCCGGCAGCTCTTCCTCCATATCGTGGTCCAGCACCAGGTAGTGGAGGACGCCGAGGCCATGTACCGCCGGGCCGCCTCCTTCCTGGATGGACAGGAGACGGAGGAGTTCCGCGCGGAGCTGGCAGATCTCATCCACCAGCTTTTGGCACTGGAAGAGCAGGAGCAGCTGAGCTGGGGGAATGTGCTGTAGGGCTGCCCCAGCAAGACGGAGGGGCGAACCAAAGGGATCGCCTTTGATCTCACCGGCGGCGCCGTTGCCATCCGATCTGCTTCTGAAAATACAGCAAGAGGCTCCCCTGGTGCAAGGTGGAGCCTCTTGTTCTGTTCCAATGGATCAATCCGCCTGGGGCGGCCGGTCGTGCCTTCGCCGCAAACAGCGGAAACAGGAGTTGGGAAAAGCCCCGGCCTGTGAAGGCCGGGGCTTCGCTCACTTATCCGAAAGGAGCTTGCTGAGCTCCGTCATAAAGGTGTCAATATCCTTGAACTGGCGGTAGACAGAGGCGAAGCGGACGTAGGCCACCTCGTCGATGCCCTTGAGGCGGTCCATCACCATCTCGCCGATGCGGCTGGTCCTGACCTCCCGGTCCATAGCGTTCTGCAGCTCCTGCTCGATGCCGTCCGCCGCGCCCTCCAGCTCGGAGAGGGGGACCTTCCGCTTCTCGCAGGCCCGGATCATGCCGCCCAGGACCTTCTGGCGGTCAAAGCTCTCCCGGCTGCCGTCCTTCTTCACCACGATGATGGGCAGGCTCTCCACCGTCTCATAGGTGGTGAATCGCTTCTGGCAGCTGAGGCACTCCCGGCGGCGGCGGATGCTGTTGCCCTCGTCCGCCGGGCGGGAATCAATGACCTTGCTCTCACTCTGACCGCAGTAGGGGCATCTCATTTTTCCTTCCTCCTGTCCGTCTCCGGCTGGGCAGCGCCCCCGGAAAACCGTGTTATTTTTTTGATTTTACCACGATTCCCCGGAAAATGGTATCCTATTTTTTTCATTTTCTCCCCATTTTTCCCGGCAGCACGGGCATTTCCCCCGCGTCAAAGGCGAAGACCGCCCAGTCCCGCCCCTGCCAGGAGAGGATCCGGGCCAGGCAGAAGAGCTCCGGCCAGGGGAAGGGGCGCCGCAGATCGAAGGGCAGGGCCACGAGGCGGATCTCCCCCTGCCGGGAGAAGAGGACCTCCTTCTCCCGGCCCAGGCGGGCGCGGAGCCAGGGGAGGCGGAAGGCGTTGGCGGGCAGGGGCTCCCAGGCCGGGGTCCGCCCTTCCGGCAGGCGGAGCTCCAGGCGGGAGAGGTTCCCCACAGCGGCGCAGTCCCGCCGGGAGAGAGCCCGGGAGAGCCGCAGGCGGCCTCCCTCCGGCTCCGGGACCCCCAGGCGCAGCTCCCCCCGGTCCCCGACGCCCACCAGACGGCAGGGGCCGGAGGTCACGTCTTCGCAGTCCACGGTGAAGCGGAGGTAGAGCCCCTCCTCCGTGAGTTCCGCCGCGCCTACGCGGCGGCCCTCCGCCAAAACGTCCAGCTTCTCCATGGCCCTCCCCCCTTCCGCTCATCCCTATGCGCTCCCCGGCTCCGCTATTCCGGTTTTCCCATACCGCGCGACGCAGGACTGTCTCTCCCGCCGGTTTCCCCTGACTCTACCGCTGTTCGGTTGCCAAACGGGGGCGTTTGTGGCAGACTGGTTGCAGAAAGGAAGGGATCACGATGGAACAGATCGACCGGGCGGCCTTCGGGGCCTTTGTTTCCCAGCTCCGCCGGGAGAAGGGCCTCACCCAGCGGCAGCTGGCGGAGACCCTGCATATCTCCGACAAGGCCGTCAGCAAGTGGGAG
>CAMBID010000100.1 GCA_945867445.1 uncultured Clostridia bacterium
AGCGGCGCCTTCTTGATAAAAATCAAAGATTTTTATCAAGAAAGAGTATCAGAATGGCATCCTGTCTTTTCCATTGCAAGGAAAATCTTTCAAAACAGCGGCAGGATCTTTTGTGCTCTGTTCACAATTTCTTATAGAATTTCTTCGCGCTTTCTGCTACACTACGGAAATGCTGAACCCCGGCCCTTTGATACTGGACTCCCAGGAAAAGCAGATAAGGTCTGCTTTTCCTGGCGCGTCGGAGTCTGCATGAAGCGGCATCTGCGCTCTTAGCGCAGATGGGCGGCGCTTTCAGCGGCGCCTTTCTAAGAAAAGCGTCTGCTTTTTCTGGGAAAACAGCATGAAAAACCGCAGAAAAGAGGCAACCCCATGGATACCCAGCCCATCCTTTCCTCTGTTCCGGAGACCTCCGGGGCCGCCGGCCCCCTGCCGGAGCGCAAAGTGACACATACTTTCCCTGCCCCGTCCCCGGCGGACACGGAAACTCTCCCCTGCCCTGACGCAGCCCCGGCGGAGACGCCGGAGGGCGCGCTCCCCGGGGAGACCCCGGAGGTGCCGGGGAAGCGCTGTTTCCGTCTCCCCCCATGGGTCCGCGAGCGGGTGACCGCCGCCCGGGCGGCCTTCCTGCTGGGGCCCTGGATAGCCTACCTCATAGTGGAAATCCTGAACAACAATAACCCCTTCACCGCCCACAGCGCTGAGCAGGTGGCCCTGAACCTGGTTTGGTACTACCTCATCTTCTGGCTCTTCCGGATGATTCTGGGGCGGAAGGTACTCTCCGGCGGCGTCAGCGCCGTGGTCTGCTTCCTCTTCGGCCTTGCAAACCACTATGTGCTGTCCTTCCGGGGGCGGATCATCTTCCCCTGCGACCTGCTGACGCTGGACACCGCCGCCGTAGTGGCCAGGAGCTACGACTACACGCCGGACCGGGAGATCTGGATCGCCCTAGCCATCCTGGGAGGCTATCTCCTGCTCCTGCTGCTGGCCCATGTCATCTACCATCCCAGAGGGCGCCAGCGCCTGGGACGGAAGCTCCTCTGGGGCAGCATCGCAGGGATGGTGATCTATCTCTTTGCCTTCTTCTTTACGCCGCTGCTGCCCAGCATCGGCATCTACACCCAGCAGTGGCGGACCCAGCAGAACGGCTTTTTGCTGAACTTCACCACCGCCATCCGCTACAGCTTTGTCTCCGAGCCGGAGGACTACGACGCCGACAAGGTGGCCCAGACCGCCCGCTCCTATCCCTCCCAGTCCGTGGACGCCGCCGGGGAACTGCCGGAAAACCTCATTTTCATCATGAATGAGTCCTTCGCGGACCTGACCGCCGCCTTCCCCAACCTGGAACTCTCGGAGGACCCCCTGGCCTTCTACCACTCCCTGACGGAGAACACCGTCAAAGGCACCATGATCTCCCCCGTCACCGGCGGCGGCACCGCCAACGTGGAGTTTGAGTATCTCACCGGAGATTCCCTGGCCTTCCTGCCCTCCTCCACCGTGGCGTACCAGCTCTATCTCTACGAGGACTGCCCGTCTCTCGTCTCCCAGGCGAAGGACCTGGGCTACCGCACCATCGCCTTCCATCCCTATCTCTCCTCCGGCTGGAACCGGACTTCCGTCTACCCCTGGCTTGGCTTTGATGAGATATACTTTCAGGAAGACGTGCAGGACCCCCAGTACATCCGGAACTACATCAGCGATCTCTCGGACTATGAGCAGATCTTCCGCTGGACGGAGGACTCTGACAGCCCCGCTATGATCTTTAACGTCACCATGCAGAACCACAGCGGCTATTCCCAGGGCTGGAACAACCTTTCAGGGGATGTCAGCATCACCGGCGGGGCCAAGCCCTCCAGCATCACAACGCAGTATTTCTCCCTGATGAAGGAGAGCGACCGGGCTATCCAGGCCCTCATCGAGCACTATTCCCAGGTGGAGGAGAGGACCCTGATCGTCTTCTTCGGGGACCATCAGCCGCCCCTGGGGAACACCTTCTTTGAGACCCTCTACGGCAAGAAGCTGGACGAGCGGGAACCGGAGGAGGTCCTGCAGGCCTATGAAGCGCCGTTTTTCCTCTGGGCCAACTACGACATCCCGGAGCGGGACGACCTGCGCATCTCCTCCAACTACCTGGGCGTTTTGACGGCGGAGGTGGCCGGGCTGCCTCTGACGGGCTACCAGCAGCTGCTCTCCCGGCTGATGGACGTGCTGCCGGTGGCCAGCACCGCGGGCTATGTCACGGCGGAGGGCGACGTCTGCCAGCAGGCGGAGGAACTCCCGGGCTATGTCCAGTCCCTCTACCGGGAGTATGAGCTGGCGGCCTACAACCACCTCTTTGACGAGAAGCGCCACCCGGAGGACTTCTTCTCTCTGGCAAAGTAAAGCGCAGCGCCGGACGGCTCAGCCGTTCGGCGCTCTCTTTCCCCTGGTAATTCAACTCAGAATGTGTTAGTATGGGAACAGGACATGTTCCGGGAAAGGAGGCAGGGAATTTGGACCGGATCATTCTGCACTGCGACCTCAACAGCTTCTTCGCCTCGGTGGAGCTTCTGAGCAGGCCGGAGCTCCGGGAGCTGCCGGTGGCCGTCTGCGGCGATCCCAACGCCCGACACGGCATCATTCTTGCCAAGAATGAGCCGGCCAAGGCCTGCGGCGTCCAGACGGCGGAGACCATCTGGCAGGCTCGTCGGAAGTGCCCGGACCTCTACCTCCTGCCGCCCCACCATGACCGCTACCGCCTCTACTCCCGGGCCGTCAACGATATCTATGCCCGGTACACAGACCTGGTAGAGCCCTTCGGCATCGATGAGAGCTGGCTGGACCTCACCGGCAGCGCCCATCTCTTCGGCGGGGACCCCAGGGCCATTGCCGATGGGATCCGGAAAACCGTCCGGGAGGAGCTGGGGCTGACCCTCTCCGTGGGCGTCAGCTTCAACAAGGTCTTCGCAAAACTCGGCAGCGACTACAAAAAGCCCGACGCCACCACTGTCATCTCCCGGGAGAACTGGCGGGACATCGTCTGGCCGCTGCCGGTGGGAAATCTCCTCTTCGCCGGGCGGGCCTCCCAGGGGAAGCTGAAGCAGTACGGCGTGGAGACCGTGGGGCAGCTGGCCGCCTGCCGCCCGGAGATGCTGGAGAGCCTGCTGGGGAAAAACGGGCTCCAGCTCCTCTCCTACGCCCGGGGGGAGGACCGGGAGGCGGTGCGCTCCCGCTTCCGGCAGGAGCCCGTGAAGAGCGTGGGCAACGGCCAGACCTTTCCCCGGGATCTCACCTCCCGGCAGGAGGTGCGGGAGGAATTGACGCTGCTGGCGGACAGCGTTGCCAGCCGCCTGCGCTCCTGCGACCTCTACGCCGGCGGCGTGCAGATCACCTACCGGACGCCGGATTTCCGGAATTTCAGCCGCCAGGCTCAGCTGCCGGCCCCCACCCATCTCATGCGCCCTCTGGCGGACGCCTGCCTGGACCTGCTCCTTCGCATCTGGAAACCCCCGGCCCCCATCCGGATGCTCACCGTCACCGCCATCCATCTCACGGAGGAGGGAGACGCCTGGCAGCAGGAGGACCTCTTCGCTCCCGCCCCCCAGCAGGCGCGGCAGGAGAAACTGGAGAAGCTGGAGCAGGCCATGGACAGCATCCGGGACAAGTACGGCAAGTCCGCCATCCGTTTCGGCGCATCTCATATCACCAAGGAGGAGGATCCCCTGCCATGAATCTGATAGATGCCAAGAAGGCGCTCCGAAGCGAGGTCCGCGCCGCGGAGCGCGCCCTGTCCCCCCGCTACCGGGCATCGTCCAACGCGGGCATCAACGCCCGGCTCCTGGCCCTGCCGGAGTTCGCCATGGCCCAGACGGTCTTCGCCTTTGTGGGCACCGCCCGGGAGATCGACACCAGGTCGTTCCTGGCGGAGACCCTGCGCCGGGGAAAGCGGCTCTGCGTCCCCCTCTGCACAGGGCCCGGGATCATGGAGCTGCGGCGGATCGCCTCCTTCGACGACCTGGCCCCGGGGGCCTACGGCATCCCGGAGCCAAAGGCCGACTGCCCCGCTGTCTCCTCGGACGAGATCGACTTCGCCGTGATCCCCTGCGTCTCCTGTGACCGCGAGGGGCATCGCCTGGGCCAGGGCGGCGGGTTCTACGACCGCTTCCTTGCCGCCTACCGGGGCCCGGCGTATCTCGTCTGCCGGGAGCGGCTGCTGCGCAGCGAGATCCCCATGGAGCCCCATGACGCTATCATTCACTGGGTGGTGACGGAAAAGACCCTCTATGAGGACGGCATCCCGGAGCAGATGAGCTGAATCCCTGTAAAGGGCATTTCCTTTTCCGTGGCTGATACTCTTTCTTGATAAAAATCTTTGATTTTTATCAAGAAGGCGCCGCTG
>CAMBID010000101.1 GCA_945867445.1 uncultured Clostridia bacterium
CAGCAAGCGCTGAGTGTTGCATATCAGAATGCCGCCCATCCGGGCGGCATTCTCAGTCTGTCAAGAACCCCGGTTCTCGCTTCCTGAGAACCGGGGTTCTTGACAGACTGTGACGGCCCCGGAGCTTCTGCTCCGGGGCCGTTGGGCTCCGCCCGCTTGGCTCCCGCCGGGCATGATGCGGGGAAGCGGGCGGAGCCCCGCGCGATCCGCCCCTTGCGCCGGAGGGGGAATGTGGTATACTAAGGGGGAAAGGAAGCAAACGAAAAGGAGGCTCATATGGAGAAGACCTTTGCCCCCATCCGGGATGACAGCGCGCTGCGCGACGGGACCGGGATGCTCTGCTCCAACTACCAGGAATTCCTGGCGTTTCAGCATCTCTACAGCTCCGCCGTCCGGGAGATCCAGACCCGCCTGGCCGTCCTCAGCGAGGAGTTCAGCGTGAAGTACGCCCACAACCCCATCCACCATGTGGAGAGCCGCCTGAAGTCCGACAAGAGCATCATTGAGAAGCTCCGGCGCAAGGGCCTGCCCATCTCCATGGACTCCGCCCGGGAGAATATCAACGATATCGCCGGCATCCGGGTGGTCTGCTGCTACATTGACGATGTCTACCGGGTGGAGGAGATGCTGCTGCGCCAGAGCGACATGGAGCTCGTCAAGCGGCAGGACTATATTGCCCAGCCAAACTACAACGGCTACCGTTCCCTGCACCTGGACCTCCGGGTGCCCATTTACCTCTCGGACCGGCGGGAGTCGGTGTTGGTGGAGGTGCAGATCCGCACGGTGGCCATGGACTTCTGGGCAAGCCTGGAGCATGACATCCGCTACAAGAAGGACCGCAGCCAGCTCCCGGCGGGCATCAATGAGGAGATGCTCTCCTGCGGCGACGAGATCGCCGCCATCGACCGCAAAATGCAGGAGATGTACCGGAAGATCCAGGGCGTGGAGGGAGCGCCCGGAAACCCAAAGCCATAACCACCGGTGAAGTCGTTGGCTTGATTTGGCCCGATAGGGCCATTACCGGCAAACGTCTCAAGACGCAGGGAAATGATTGCACTCACGGCACTTGCCCCACCGCCCTGGAACAGGCGAATCCCCGTTCTGATACTACTCTCCCACTAAAATAATGTCTGCTGAATAAACCGCTTTGCGGTTTATTCAGCAGACATTAGTATACCGGAAGCTTTCTCCTGTTGATATCTTCCTGTCAGCGGTTCGCTTCGCTCGATGCCGGAAGCGAAAGCTTTTTTACGGGACACCGCCACCGGCAGAGCCAGGGGTTTCCATCGCCAAGGAAAAACCTCACCGGAAATTGGATTCCGGTGAGGTTTTTTATCGGTTTCGTGCGAAAACCAGATCAAAAGCATTCAAAGCTTCTGATTGCGCGGAGCGCACGGGATTCTAGTATGAGATCAGCATTACTGGATCTCAATGGAGGTTTTCCTGGGCAGGACCTTCTGGGCGGCCTTGGGGACGGACAGGCACAGGATGCCGTTTTCGAAGCTTGCGTGGATGTCCTCGGGCATCACATTCTCGCCCACGTAGAAGGTCCGGCTGCAGGCGCCGGCGTAGCGCTCCTGACGGATGTACTTGCCCTTCTTGTCCTCCTGGTCCTTATCCAGGCCCTTGGCGGCGGAAATGGTCAGGTAACCGTCCTTCAGCTCCACGTTGACCTCGTCCTTCCGGAAGCCGGGCAGGTCGATATCCAGCTCATAGGTCTCCTCGGTCTCCCGGACGTCGGTCTTCATCAGGTTTTTGCCGTGCTTGCCGTAGAGGGCGCTGCGGGCGGGGACCATCATCTCAAAGGGATCAGAGAAGAAATCATCAAACAGGTTTTCACCAAAGATACTGGGCAGCATACTCAATTCCTCCATTCAAATTGCTCCTTGGCTTCCGGGTCTTTCCCGGGAGCGATGGGGAAGTGATACAAGATTTTTTCGTTCCTCCGGAAGGACTCTCGCAAGCCCTTTTCCCTGGGAACGGCTTCATCATAGCACGGATTTTAGCACTGTCAAGAGGAGAGTGCTAATGTTCACAAAGGATGCGAAGAACGTTCACATTTTATGCGATTTTTGGGCAAGGGCCTCCGGAATGTTGGGAGGCTCTGCCGCGCAACGCCCCATGCGGTGCGAAAAAGAAGCCGCTGCGCTGCCGTTTCCAATCGTCATCCGCCCCTGATTATCTGAATACAAGATAAATTGGGATATCTGCATTCAAGATATCGCATACTCAGCTGGGGGGATGAAAATGCGGACAGAGATCCTGAAATTCGGCCGGATCCGGGACCTTCGGGTGGATCGGGGCCTGACCCAGCGGGAGGTGGCGGAGCTCCTGCATGTGAGCCAGAACACCTACTCGCAGTATGAGATCGGTACCAACCGCTTCCCGCTGGAGGCGGTGATGGTCCTGGCGGAGTTCTATGGCACCAGCATGGACTATCTTGTGGGGCTGACGGATGAGCGGCGGGCGTATCCCCGGAGGAAGGCGTGAACTGGCGGCAGGCGGCGGTGGACTTCCTTTTCCCGCCGAAGTGCCCCTTCTGCCGCCGGGTGACGGAGGGCGCCCGGGTCTGCCCCCGGTGCGGGAAGGACCTGCCCTGGACGGAAGGGAAAGACCGGGAGCAGACGCTGGCCGGCGGCCTTCGCTGCGCCTCGCCCCTCTGGTATGAGGACCTGGCCCGGGACGGCATCCTGCGCTTCAAGTTCCACGGCGGGGCCGGGGCGGAAACCTTAGGGTCCCTGCTGGCGGACTGCGCCGCGGAGCGCTGCTCCGGAGAATTTGACCTCGTGACCTGGGTGCCGGTGAGTAAGCGCCGGAAGCGGAGACGCGGCTATGACCAGGCGGAGCTGCTGGCGGAGTCCGCCTGCCGCCGCTGGGACACGGAGCCGGTGCCGCTTCTTCGGAAAATCACGGACAACCCGGCCCAGTCCAGCCTCTCCGGCGCGGCGGCCAGGCGGGCCAACGTGCTGGGGGTCTACGACAGCGCGGGGGACTGCCGGGGCAAGCGGGTCCTGCTGATAGACGATATCGTCACCACCGGCGAGACGCTGAAAGAGTGCGCCCGGGTACTGAAAGGGGCCGGGGCGGCGGACGTCCTGGCCCTGACGCTGGCCCGGACCCGGGAGAAGGGCGAACCTTCCCCCTCCGGCGGTTGACGAACGGGGCAACATGGGATAGAATACTACAATACCATGAAACTGTGCGGCCGCCTCTGGCGGTCAGTTTCCGCCCAGCATGGCGGCGGCAAGGAGGACGAATTTCTATGAGCGAGTGTACCCACGACTGCTCCACCTGCGGCGAGAGCTGCGGTGAGCGGCAGAATCCCCAGTCCCTGCTGAAGGAGCACCATCCCGAGGCCCGGGTGGGAAAGGTCATCGGCATCGTCAGCGGCAAGGGCGGCGTCGGCAAGTCCATGGTGACCAGCCAGATGGCCGTGACCATGCGCCGCCGGGGCTACAGCGTCGGCATCCTGGACGCCGACGTCACCGGCCCCTCCATCCCCAAGGCCTTCGGCCTCCATGAGAACGCCACCGGCGATGCCCGGGGCCTCTACCCCTGCGAGAGCGGGACCGGCATCCAGGTGATGAGCACCAACCTGCTGCTGGAGAACGAGACCGACCCCGTGGTCTGGCGGGGACCCGTGGTCTCCGGCGTGGTGCAGCAGTTCTGGACGGACGTCCTCTGGAACTGCGACTGTCTGTTCGTGGACATGCCTCCGGGAACCGGAGACGTGACCCTCAGCGTCTTCCAGTCCCTGCCGCTGGACGGCATCCTCATCGTGGCTTCCCCTCAGGAGCTGGTGGGCATGGTGGTGGAGAAGGCCGTGAAGATGGCCGAGATGATGGAGATCCCCATCCTGGGCATCGTGGAGAACATGAGCTACCTCACCTGTCCCGACTGCGGGAAGAAGATCTTCCTTTTCGGAGAGGGCAGGAGCGAAGAGGCCGCCAAGCGTCACAGCCTGAAGGTCCTGGCGAAGATGCCCATCGATCCCGCCCTTGCCAGCCTCGTGGACCAGGGCCGCATCGAGGACTTCCGGGGCGACTGGCTGAAGGGCGCCGCCGACGCCGTCGAGAAGCTCTGAGACCTTTCCCCGCCCCCTGTCTGCCGCCGGAGGACGATATGCACGACGGCAAAGGGGGGCGGGCGTCCCTTTTTGTGCGGAAAGCCACTTGCAAAGCGAGGCATTATCGCCGATAATGGGAGAAACCCATTTCTTCAGAATGGCTCATACCGCAATCCGCGGCCACGCCGCACAAAAGAGATTACAGGAGGAGATCGCATATGCAGGAGTTGAAGGATCGCATCGTGAGGGATGGCAAGGTCCTGCCCGGCAACATCATCAAGGTGGACGGCTTCCTGAACCACCGGG
>CAMBID010000102.1 GCA_945867445.1 uncultured Clostridia bacterium
CGGGAAGACGCTGGCGAGATTCCCCATCCGGTCGGCGTCCTGGCCGAAGCCCAGGTACCCGGGGTTGGAGGAGCGGTCCATCACATACCACTGGCAGCTCTCAATGTCGGCCACCTTGCGCCGGGCGTCGGCAAGCTCCCTCTGGTAGTCCGCGAGGGTCTCCTCCGCCTCCTTTTTCCCGTCCTCATACCGGGCCAGGCCGTCAGCGTACTCCGCCTCGCCGATTTGTAATTTCTTCCAGGCGTCGGCGAGCCGGGCCTTGGCCCTGGCAGTCTCCTCCGCCAGGGTGACCCGGCCGTCCGCCAATTCCCGCATGCCGTCCCGGTACTGCTGCCAGCCCTCGTCCAACCGGGCTCTTGCGTCGACAAGCTCCACCTCGGACTCGTCCAGGATCTTTTGCGCGTCGGTCAATTGGGCCTCCGCCTCGTCCAGCTGGCGCCGGGAGTCCGTCAGCTGGCGCCGGGCGTCGGCGAGCTCTGCCTCCCCCACCCGGTACTCCGCCCAGCCGTCGTCCAGGGTCTTCCGGCCCTGAATGAGCTGGTCCACGCCATCCCGGAGCTGGGCTTCGCTGTCCCGGAGGGATGCCCGCTGGGCATCGATGGCATCCAGGACCTCCTGCCGGTACTGCTCCAGGATGCCGGGATCGGCTTCCGCCTCCTCCAGCCGCTGCCGGAGCCGCTGAAGGGCTTCCCGGGCGGCGTCCTTGGCCTCGCTCTCCGGCAGGGAGTTTACCAGCTCCTCCAGAGCGGCGGTCTTCTCCTCCAGCCAGGCGATGGCGCCGCTGATCTCCTCCCCGTCCGGCAGGGGGGCGGTTACGACCGCATCCCGGAGCGCTGCCAGAGCGGCGTCGGCATCGGCAAAGAAGGCCTCCACCGCCTCCTCCGTCTCCGGGTCCTCTGCCAGAAGCCCGTTCACCAGCTCCGCCGGCTTCATCCCCAGCACCAGGGCGAGGGGCGTCAGCTTTTCCTGAAGCTCCGCCACACCGGCTTCATACTCCGCCTCGCCGCTCTCCAGCCGCTGCCGTCCGGCGGCCAGCTGGGCGGCTCCGTCCCGGTACTGCGCCAGGCCGTCCTCATACTTGGCAAGACCCGCCTGATACTGCGCCAGGCTGTCCTCGTACCGCTGCCGGCCATCCTGGAACTTCGCCAAGCCGTCGGCATAAGCCGCCTCGTTGTCATTCAATGTCACCAGGGCGTCGGCCAGCTCCTGCTCGGCATCCGCCAGGCGCTGCTCCCCGCTCTCGGTTTCCCGGGCCAGGGTCTCCTGTCCGTCCCGGTATTCCCGCCAGCCGTCATCCAGCGTTTTCCGGGCGTCCAGGAGCTTTTCCCAGGCGTCGGAAAGCTGGGCGTCGGTCTCGGCCTTGGCGTCGGTAAGCTGCCGCTGGGCGTCCGCGAGCTTTTCGTTGGCCTCGTTCACAATCTCCTGCCGCCGCAGGGGCGCCCGGACCTTCGCCAGCGCCTCCAGGTCGGAAACGGAGGCGTCCACCAGGGCCTGGTAGGCATCGGAGAAGGCCACCTCTTCCGCCGCGCCGTTGACGGTGAGATAGGCGGCGGTGTAGTAATCCATGGCGAAGGCGCTCTCAGGAAGGCACAGGAAGGCCGCTGCCTGGCCGGTGCCCAGGGTGGAGGTCCCCCGCTCCACGCTGATGTAGAAGGGGGACTGCACCACGCCCACCACGGTGAACTCCGTCCGGGCCAGGGAATCCGCATAGGTCCCCTGGGTCCGGAGCTTCACGGTGTCGCCCACCGCCGCGTCCATCTTGGTGAGCATCAATTTGTCCGCCACGCACTCATCCTCCGCCTCCGGCAGTCGGCCCTCCAGCACCGTGAGGCGGTTCAGCTCCTCCGGCAGGGAGTAGACCTTCACCACGGCGTCGCTGCCCTCGGCGTCCGCCTTCCCGGCGGAGGCGAAGGCGTCGATGAGGAAGACGCCCTCCGCGGTCTCTGCCGTGGGCTCCGCCGCCAGGGCGGAGATGTCGTCCTCCGTGAGGCCCAGGGTGGAGAGGACCTGAACGTCCATGAAATGCGCTTCGTCCATATAGCTGTCGATGGTCTGCTTCATGTCCGGCGCCGTGGCCCGGAGGCCGGAGAGGAAGGCCACCGCCAGCGCCGCCAGAATAAAAATGGAGAGGAAGCGGCTCTTGCTGTGCTGCACCTCCCGCAGGAAATCCTTCTCCAACGCCCGCATCACGATGTCCTCCTTTCGGGAAATTCCTGGCTCCTCACCACTCGATCTCCGCTACCGGCGTGGGGCGGGGGTTGCACTGCATCTCCGCCACGGTGCCGTTGCGGATGCGGATGACCCGGTCGGCCATGGGGGTGAGGGCGCTGTTGTGGGTGATGACGATGACGGTGACGCCCTTCCCCCGGCAGGTATCCTGCAGGAGTTGCAGGATCGTCCGGCCGGTCTGGTCATCCAGGGCGCCGGTGGGCTCGTCGCAGAGGAGGAGCTTGGGGTTCTTGGCAAGGGCCCTCGCGATGGAGACCCGCTGCTGTTCGCCGCCGGAGAGCTGGGCCGGGAAGTTGTTCATCCGGTCCGCCAGTCCCACGTCCCGCAGGACCTGGGCCGCGTCCAGGGGGGCCGGGCAGATCTGGGCCGCCAGCTCCACGTTTTCGAGAGCCGTCAGGTTCTGCACCAGGTTATAAAACTGGAAGACAAAGCCAATGTCCCGGCGGCGGTACTCCGTCAGCTGCCGGGCGTTGTAGCGGCTCACCTCGCTGCCGTCCACCAGAATGGTGCCCTCAGAGCAGGAATCCATGCCGCCCAGCATGTTGAGGACCGTGGTCTTTCCCGCCCCGCTGGGGCCCACGATCACCACGAATTCCCCCTTCCTGATTTCAAAGCTGATGTTGTTCACCGCCCGGATGGACACCTCTCCGCTGTGATAAACCTTGGAAACGTTCTGAAAGGATACGAACGCCTCTGCCATGCTCATTCCTCCTTCATTACCTCCGCGCAGCGGCCCACAAGGCGGACAAGCTCCCGGCTGTCCTCCGCTCCCAGGCCCGAGAGGAGCCGGTCAAAATAGCCCCGGACCGCGGCGTACTGCCCGTCGATCTGCCGGAGGCCCGCCTCCGTCACCATCACCTGGATCATCCGCCGGTCCCGCAGGGAGGGCTTCAGCGTGAGAAAGCCCTTGCGGCCCAGCGAGTTCAGGGCCGCCGTGATCCGGGGCCGGGAGAGGCAAAGGGCCTCCGCCAGTCCCGAGGGGTAGACGGCCTCCTCCCGGTGCAGCGCCAGATACTGCAGTACCCGGGCCTCCCCCTGCAGCAGCGCCGCCAGTTCGCCAAAGGCCGGCAGCTGGTAGAGCGCCTCCAGGTCCCGCAGTAAGTTCTCCCGCAGCCGGATCTCTTCCACCATGAGATATCCCTCCCGTTTCTCCCTCGTTTTCCCGGTAGTTCCCAGTGAAAATAGTTCATACCATAAATCAGATGATAGCACGAAGCCTTTCGGAACGCAATAGGGCGGACTTATCAACTTGCACAAAAGAATAGGAAAATAATTGTGAACTCTGTAGAATTTTCCGCTTGCGTTCTCCACCATCCAGGAGTATACTGACATCAAAACGTGGAAAGGAGGTTCTTGCATGGACAAGTACATCGGTTTCGGCCACGATCTGGACGATCTCATTTACGGTGAGATTAACGTGAGACCCAGTGAGCGCTGAGAAACGGAAGCCACGCAGAGATGCGTGGATTTTTTGTTCCCTTTCGCGTCCGGACTCCGGCGCGGAGGGTCATTTTAATATATCACAGCCCAGCGGCGCCGTGCTGTTAAGAATATGACCTCGGATGACAAAAGCGCTCCGCCCCTTAGAGAGGGGCTCATAAAACAGTTGATCCTCCCTATGATGATTGGTCACAGGGAGGATTTTTCCATTTCGCAATGACTCGGCAGCGCCCAAGGCTCCCTTGTGTAAAGGGAGCTGTCAGCGAAGCTGACGGAGGGATTGTTTCACGATCGCATCGATAGACTCACAAACTCCACGGAAATTTCTGCCGACTTCGTTGTTGGGAATACGAATGACCGTAAGGCCATAACCTTCCAGAAAAGCAGTGCGGTCCGCATCTTTTTTGATGCTTCTATCCTCATAATGTTGAGAACCGTCCAGTTCAATGACAAGTTTTGCTTCTGCACTATAAAAATCCGCGATATATTGTACCTTTTGCCTGGAAAAACGGACAGGATAGGAACGCAAAAAGTCATACCACAGACGACGTTCTTCTCTTGTCAGTTCTTTTCGCAGCTGCCTTGCCAATGGTACCAACTGTTTATTGTGCTTCGACTGCATGACAATCCCTCCGTCACGGCTTCGCCGTGCCACCTCCCTTTGCA
>CAMBID010000103.1 GCA_945867445.1 uncultured Clostridia bacterium
CAAAAGCTTTGAAAGCTTTTTATCAAGAACTAGTATGAGTCTCCGGCCCGTCTCCGCAGAACCGATACCGTCTCCAACGGGAGGGAAGCGCCGCTTCCCTCCCGTTTTCCCGCTTTTTCCCCGCTCTTCCGGTCATCATGGCCGCGGGCAAACGGTTTCGCGGTTTTTTCTCTTGCCCTTTGCAAAGAATGCGTATATAATAAGTTTGTTTCTTTGCACCCTTCCCGCTTCCGGAACGCGCAAATGCTGTTTCCGCGCCTTCCGGCGCGTTCTGTCCGCATGCGGACAGCTCCCGCCCCGGGAAAGAAAGGATGTTCTCATGATGCATTTCAAATCGGATCTGGGTGAGATCACGGTATCCAACGCGGTCTTTTCCAACATTGCCGGCATGGCCGCCACCAACTGCTATGGCGTCAAGGGCATGGCCTTCCGCTCTATGACGGACGGGCTCGTCCACCTGCTGCGGCGGGAAGCCATGAGCAAGGGCATCAGCGTCACCTACCACGAGGATAACACCATCTCCATCGAGCTGCACATCATCGTGGAGAACGGCGTCAACCTGCCCGCCGTCTGCAAAGCCATCATTGACCGCCTGCGCTATGACGTCACCCGGACCACTGGCGTTACCGTGCGATCCGTCCATGTCTGCGTGGACTCCATGATCTTATAAGGGAGGAAACGTCAGCATGTACGATCAGATCACCGCGTCGCTTTTCAGGCAGATGGTGCTCCACGGCGCCGCCTGCATCGCCCGGGAGAAGCAGGCCGTCAACGACCTCAACGTCTTCCCCGTGCCGGACGGCGACACCGGCACCAATATGAGCATGACCCTGGCCGCCGCCGTAACGGAGCTCCAGCGCACGGAGCCCGCCACCGTGGATCAGGCCGCCTCCATCACCGCCAGCGCCCTGCTGCGAGGGGCCCGGGGCAACTCCGGCGTCATCCTCTCCCTGCTCTTCCGGGGCATCTCCAAGGGCCTGAAGGGCCGGGAGCGCGCCGACGCCGCGGCCTTCGCCGCCGCGCTGCAAGAGGGCGTCTCCTCCGCCTACAAGGCCGTGATGAAGCCCACTGAGGGCACCATCCTGACGGTCTCCCGCCTTGCCGCCAAACGGGCCGTGGAGGCCGCCGCCGAGGGAGAGAATCTGGAGAACATGCTGGAGGCCGCCATCGCCGCGGGGCATGTTGCCCTGGAGCAGACCATCGACATGAACCCTGTCCTGAAGAAGGCCGGGGTGGTGGACGCCGGCGGCAAGGGCTTCCTCCTGATCCTGGAGGGCATGCTCTCCGAGCTCCGGGGCGAGCCCATGCCGGAGCTGGCGGAAAGCGCCGCTCCCGCCGCCAAGGCGGACTTCGCCGCCCTCTCCGCCGACGAGATCCCCTTCGCCTTCGACACCGTCTTCATCGTCCGCAAGACCGTCCCCTGCTCCCTGGAGCCCTTCCGCGAGTACCTCAACAGCATCGGCGACAGCCTGGTGATCGGCGAGGACGACGACGCCTTCAAGGTTCACGTCCACACGGATATCCCCGGCGACGCTCTGACGGAGGCCCAGAAGTACGGCACCCTGGAGCTGGCCAAGATCGAGAACATGCGCACCCAGGCGGAGGATCTGGCCGCCGGCCGCCACGTCCAGAGCACCGATGACCTGGAGGGCGAGGACGAACACGCCGTTCCCGCCGCCCCGGCGGAGCCGGAGAAGGACTACGGCTTCGTGGCCGTCTGCGCAGGGGACGGTCTCGCCGCCCTCTTCCGGGATCTGGGCTGCGACGGTGTGGTCTCCGGCGGGCAGACCATGAACCCCTCCACCCAGAGCATCCTGGAGGTGGTGGAGAAGATCAACGCCAGGACCGTCTTCATCCTGCCCAATAACGGCAACATCATCATGGCCGCCCAGCAGTGCGCCCACCTGACGGACAAGGAGATCATCGTCATCCCCTCCAAGACTGTGCCACAGGGCATCACCGCCATGATGAACGCCGACTTCGAGTGCGGGGACACCCGGGAGATGGCCCAGGCCATGACCGCCTCTCTCGCCACCGTCTCCACCGCCCAGATCACCTACGCCGCCCGGGACTCCGACTTTGACGGCTTCGCCATCCACCAGGGAGACTACCTGGCCCTGCGGGACGGCAAGCTCTTCGGCACCGACCCGGACGAGAACGCCCTGCTCCGGGCCCTTGCGGAGGACGCCGCCAAGTCCGATCCCAGCTTCCTCTCCCTCTACTACGGCGAGGATGTCACCGAGGAGCAGGCCGCCGAGGCCAGCGCCATCTTCCGGACCGCCTGCCCCGGCGCAGAGCTCTCCGTCCTCTCGGGCGGTCAGCCGGTCTACTACTATATCATTTCGGTCGAATAAGCATCTGGGGGGAAGCGGCGCTTCCCCCCTTTTCCGTTTCCCGGTTGCGCAGTCCGGGGAAGCTGTGGTATGATAATGGCGGCCCTCGGGCCGCCATTCTACATTTCCAGGAGGTATCCCCATGAAAAGCATCAAACCCGGCCGGGGTCCGTCCATGATGAACGCCATTGGCTCCCTCGCCGGGATCGTCTTCGGCATCATCTGGACCGTTGCGGCGGCATCCATGGGCGCGCCCTTCTTCTTTCCCCTCTTCGGCCTGGTGTTCATCGGCATCGGCGTGGTCAGCGCGGTCTACAGCTTCAAAAATGCCACCGGCGACAACCGCTACTCCGCCTTCGACATCGTGGACGAGCGCGAGGAGCCGGACCCCTTCAACCAGCGCTTCCACTCCGATCCCCAGAACGATCCCGACACCTCCACAGACGGCGGCGCCCGCTTCTGCCCCTACTGCGGCGGTCCCATCCAGGGGGACTACGCCTACTGCCCTCACTGCGGCAGATCCCTGCCCGAGCTCTGATCCATAGGAGAATCCTTCCATGAAAGTTGCCATGCAGTTTGCTATGCCCTCGGAGCTCCACGCCCTCCCGGGCATGAAGGACCGCCAGCCCAGCGCCGTGATCTCCGGCATCCCTATCTATGAGCTGGGCCCTCAGCTCATCGCCGCCTGCGGCGGCGTGGGCAAGGTCAACGCCGCCATGTGCGCCCAGATCCTCTGCCGCCACTTCCGCTGTGACCTGATCCTGAACTCCGGCGTCGCCGGCTGTCTCACGGACCTCCCCATCGGCACGCTGGTCCTGGCGGAGGACTTCGTCCAGCACGATGTGGACACCACCGCCGTGGGAGACCCCATCGGTCTCGTCTCCACGGTGAATACCGTCGCCTTCCCCACCTGGGACCCCCAGCGCTGCCGGGAGATCCTGGCGGAGCTGGGCCATCCCGCCGAGAGCGGCCGGATCGCCAGCGGCGACTGGTTCGCCGTGAAGGGGGACCGGGCCGCCTGGATCCGGGACACCTTCCGCCCCACCCTCACGGAGATGGAGGGCGGTGCCATCGCCCAGGTCTGCCTCCGGAACGGCACCCGCTTTGTCGCCCTGAAATCCGTCTCCGACCATCTCTTCTCGGAACGGCAGGCGGAGGAGTACTTTGACTTCGGTCAGGCGCTGGAGAGCCTGGGCCGGGTGGTCCTCCCCTTCGCCCGGCGCCTGGTGGAGGAGGGATAACATGGAACGCATCGCCAGCTTCACCGTGGACCACACGGTCCTGACCCCCGGTCTCTACCTCTCCCGGCAGGACGGCGACGCCGTCACGTTGGACCTCCGCTTCAAAAGGCCCAACACCGGCGACCTCCTGAGCAACCCGGAAATGCACTCCGTGGAGCACCTCATCGCCACCCTCCTCCGGAACTCCCCGGAGAAGGACGCCGTCCTCTACTTCGGCCCCATGGGCTGCCAGACCGGCTTCTACTTTCTCTTTGACCGGCGGAAGCTGGACCTTCCCGGCGCCATTGCCCTCCTCCGGCGGGTCTTCGCCCAGGCGGCGGAGTTTCCGGGGGAGATGCCCGGCCAGTCCGCCAGGGAGTGCGGAAATTATGTGAACCTGGATGTCGCCCTGGGCCGGGCCGCCTGCGCCTTCTATGCCCAGCTCATCGCCCACTGGACAGAGGCCGATCTCGCCTATCCCACCGCCCCCTGAACCCGTTTCCTCCCGCGCCCCGGCCCCGCCGGGGCGCTTTTTCCCGTTTTTTCACCTCCGCAACGGAGAATTGCGTGACAAAAGCGGGTTTTCTATGGTAATGCGTACTGATACTACTCTCCCATTAAAATATCTTATTTTAATGGGAGAGTAGTATGAAAGGGCGTCCTGGTGACCGGCGGCCTGACGGACGACATGGTCTTCTACTACTACACCACCTCCCAGGCCGCCCCGCTTTCCATTACGGTAAACGGCGTCACCACCCCCG
>CAMBID010000104.1 GCA_945867445.1 uncultured Clostridia bacterium
TTCAGAACCCGGACAACCAGATCGTTGCCAACGTGGTGGAGGAGGACGTGGCCTTCGCCCCGGAGAACCTGGGCATCCCCACGGAGGAGATCCGCCGCCGGGTGGATGATTCCCTCCGGGATGTGGGCATGTGGGAGTTCGTCCGCCACGCGCCTCACCTCCTTTCCGGCGGACAGAAGCAGCGGGTGGCCATCGCCGGTGTCATCGCCATGGAGCCGGACTGCATCATCCTGGACGAGGCCACCGCCATGCTGGACCCCGTGGGCCGGCAGGAGGTCCTCTCCACCGTCCATCGCCTGAACCGGGAGAAGGGCATCACCGTGGTGCTCATCACCCACCATATGGACGAGGCGGAGGACGCCGACCGGGTCCTGGTGATGGACCACGGGGAACTGGTGATGGACGGTACGCCGAAAGAGGTTTTCTCCCAGCCGGAGAAGCTCTGGAGCATGGGCCTCACCGTGCCGGAGACCGTGGCCCTCCTCTACCGCCTGCGGCTGGAGGGCATGGACCTGCCGCTCACCGCCATCCACACGGAAGAATGCGCCGACGCGATCTTCTCCGCCCTGGGGCAGGATATCAAGAAGGGATAACGAAACGAATGGAACCGATCATTGAAGTCCGCCACCTGACCCACACCTACTCCGTGGGTACCCCCTTCCAGCGGGACGCGGTGCATGACGTGAGCTTTACCGTGGAGAAGGGGGAATTCCTGGGGATCATCGGCCACACCGGCTCCGGGAAGTCCACCCTCATCCAGCACTTGAACGGGCTGCTGCGCCCCACCTCCGGGGAGGTCCTGCTCTCCGGCAGGGACATCTGGGCCGAGCCCAGGAAGATCCGCTCCGTCCGATTCCGGGTGGGCCTCGTGTTTCAGTATCCGGAGTACCAGCTCTTTGAGGAGACGGTCTACAAGGATATCGCCTTCGGGCCCAGCAACATGGGCAAGACCGGGGCGGAGCTGGACGCGTGCGTCCGGGAGAGCGCGAAGCTCGTCGGCCTGGGGGAGGAGATCCTGGAGAAATCCCCCTTTGAACTCTCCGGCGGGCAGAAGCGCCGGGTGGCTCTCGCCGGTGTCATGGCCATGCGGCCGGAGGTGCTGATCCTGGACGAGCCCACGGCGGGCCTGGACCCCGCCGGACGGGAAAACCTCATGGCCAACATCCGGGACTACCGGGAAAACTCCGGCTCCACCATCCTCCTGGTGAGCCACAGCATGGACGAGGTGGCCCGGAACGCCGACCGCATCCTGGTCCTGAAATCCGCCGGCATCCTGATGCAGGGTACCCCCAGGGAGGTTTTCGCCCGGGGCGGAGAACTGCTCTCCGCCGGACTGGACGTGCCCCAGACCACCCGCATCGCTATGGCCCTCCGCCGGCGGGGCGCCGCCATCGACCCCGCGGTCTACACCGTGGAGGACCTGAGCCGGGAGATCCTGGCTCTCCGGGGGAGGGACGCCATATGCTGAAAGACATCACTCTCGGGCAGTACTTCCCCGGGGACACTCCGGCCCACAAGCTGGACCCCCGGACGAAGATCCTGCTGGTCATCCTCTACATTGTGGCCCTCTTCCAGGCCAGGTCCCTCCTGACCTACGCGATCATGACCGTGACCTTCGTCCTCTGCGCCCGCATCTCCAAGGTGGGCGCCAAGGCCCTTTTGAAGGGGCTGAAGCCCGTGGTCATCATCGTGCTTTTCACGGGCTTCCTGAACCTCTTCTTCACCCCCGGCGAGGTGATCTTCCAGCTGGGCTTCCTGCGCCTGACGGACGCCGGCGTCTATAACGCCCTGCGCATGGTGGTGCGGATCATGCTCCTCATCACGGGCACCTTCCTTCTCACCTACACCACCAGCCCCATCGCCCTGACGGATGCCCTGGAGCGGATGCTGAACCCCCTGAAAAAAGTGCATGTCCCCGTCCATGAGCTGGCCATGGTCATGTCCATCGCCCTGCGCTTTATCCCCACCCTCATTGAGGAGACGGACAAGATCATGTCCGCCCAGAAGGCCCGGGGCGCGGACTTTGAGAGCGGGAATCTCCTTCAGAAGGCCAAGGCCCTGGTGCCGGTGCTGGTGCCCCTCTTCGTCAGCTCCTTCCGCCGGGCGGATGAGCTGGCTGTGGCCATGGAGTGCCGCTGCTACCACGGCGGCGAGGGCCGGACCCGGCTCCACGTCCTGCACTTCGCGGGGCGGGATTACCTCGCCCTGACCCTGGGCTGCGCCATCACCGCCGCCGTCATCATCCTGGCCCGCCTGGGCTTCTGATTCTCCCCCTGAGGAGGGTTTCGCCATGCGCAACATTGCCCTGAAGCTCATGTATAACGGCACCGCCTACCACGGCTGGCAGGTCCAGCGCAACGCCGTCTCCGTCTGCGAGACGCTGCAGAAGGCCCTCCGCCAGATCACGGGGGAGGAGGTCCATCTCACCGGCTGCGGCCGGACGGACGCCGGCGTCCACGCCGAGCGCTACGTGGCCAACTTCCGCACGGGAAGCCGCATCCCCCTGGAGCGCCTGCCCTTCGCCGTCAACACCCACACGCCGGAGGACATCGCCGTCAGCGAGGCCATCGAGGTGGCGGAGGATTTCAACGCCATCGGGTCCTGTCTCAGGAAGGAGTACACCTACCGCATCTTCAACTCCCGGGTGAAGAATCCATTTTACGTCAACCGAGCTTACTTCTACCCAAAGCGCCTGGACGAGGACTTCCTGAACCGGGCGGCGCATATGTTCGTGGGGACCCACGACTTCGCCGCCGTCCGCTCCGTGGGGACGGAGACCCGCACCACCGTCCGTACCATCTACTGGTGCGACGTCACCCGCAGCGGCGAGCTCCTGGAGCTGAAGGTCTGCGCCGACGGCTTCCTCTACAACATGGTCCGGGCCATCACCGGAACGGTCCTCTACGCGGCGGAGGGTAAGTTCCTGCCGGAGGACATCCCGGCCATCCTGGAGAGCCGGGACCGAACCCTGGCGGGCCCCACCGTGCCTCCGGGGGGACTGTACCTCACAAGACTTTGGTATGAGGATGAACGACTCAATGGATGAAAGACGCGAGCCCCTCCCGGCGGAGGGCGGCCGCACGGAACGGCCGAAGCACCGGGGACTGCGGCGCTTCCTGATCTTCCTTGCTGTCCTGGCGGCGGTTTTGGGCGTGGTGGCCCTGGCCGCCTGGCGGGACGGCACGGGCTTTGACGCCCTCCGCCGCTACTTCGCCTACGGCACGGGCTCCGGCGGCGATGCTATCCGGTACGAGGCCTCCGCCTCCAACTGCTTCGCGGCGGTGGAGGGCGGCATCGCCATTCTTTCGGACCGGGAGCTGACGGTGCTGGATGAGAGCGGCGGCCAGGTCTGCCGCCTGACGGTCTCCCTGGCCTCCCCGGCGCTGGATGCCTGTAACGGCCGGGCCGTGGCCTACGATGTGGGCGGCACCGAGCTCTGCGTGGTGGACGGCAGCGGCGAAAAGCTCCACCTCACCACGGACGGGGTCATCTACTCCGCCACCCTCAACGGCAGCGGGTACCTGGCCGTCACGGCGGAGGCCGCCAACTGCAAAAGCGCCGTCTCGGTCTATGATCCCGGCGGGGTGGAGATCTTTCGCTTCAAGTCCGCCCAGCGCTTCCTCTCCACCGCTGTCGTCACGGAGGACGGCAAAAACCTGGCGGCGGTGGCCCTGGGCCAGGAGGGCGGTGTTTTCACCAGCCACATCCTCTTCTACGACCTCACGCAGGACGCCCAGGAGCCCCAGGAGACCGTCGCCGTCCCGGATGACCTGGTCTTTACGCTGGGCGCGACGGATACCGCCCTGGCCGCCCTGGGGCAGGACGGTGTCAGCTTTCTCCCCGCCGCAGGGGAGGCCAAGCGCTATGATTTCGCAGGCTGGTACCTTCGGGGCTACCACTTCGGGGGGGAGGGCTTCGCCCTTCTCCAGCTGAACCGCTACCAGTCCGGCAGCGCCGGGAAGCTCGTCAGCGTGGACGCAAACGGCGAAGTCCTGGGGGAGCTGGAACTGGGCGAGGAGGTCCTGGACCTCTCTGCCGCCGGACGCTATATTGCGGTGCTCTACACGGACCGCTGCGTGATCTACAACAGCGCCCTGCAGGAGTATGCCTCTCTCGTGGGGACGGACAGCATCCGGGCGGTGCTGCAGCGGCAGGACGGCTCGGCCCTCCTGCTGGGAGCGGAGGAGGCCCGGCTCTTCGTGCCGTAATACGACTCTCCCATGAAAATAAGATAGTTTCATGGGAACCGCCGCGCTTTGCGCGTCGGTGCGTTTCCTAAGAATCCAACGCGCCGTTGGCGCTATCAA
>CAMBID010000105.1 GCA_945867445.1 uncultured Clostridia bacterium
TTCCTCAGTCAGGCCACTGAGGGTAACCCTCTCTACCTCTTCCAGACTCTCCTGGGGAACCACCTCTGGGGCTATCCTATCCTGATGGTCCCCCTCTTCCTGGTCCTCTACGGCCCCCAGCTCCTGCGGGAATGGAAGGGGAAGCGTCAGGAAAACGCGGTACTTTGATGGTGGATGCGGAAATCCGGAATTCGAAGAGGAATAACAGGAATCTCCTGACTGGACGGATCCCCGGGATCGCCATGGCGATTCTTTGGAGCGCAGCCTTTGTAACTGTGCGGAACGGTATGGAGGGAATCGCCATCGGGCTGTGCCTTGGCATTCCGTCCGGGATCGCGTCCAGTCTGATGTTCCGAAAAAACGACCCAAAAAGCGCTGATACTACTCTCCCATTAAAATAATGTCTACTGAATAAACCGCTTTGCCCCCGCCTCCGGCGAGGGGCATTTTTTCTCCCCTTGGCAAGGACGGTGGATTCGTGATATAATAATATGTATTCTTTCGGCTCTGCCGGGGCATACAGACGCTGATACGGATTTCCAAGGAAATCCTTTCCTTGGAAATCCCGTGCGCTCCCGCGCACTCGCGGCGTGCAGGATGCACGTCGTTCCGTCTCATAAACCGGACGCGCTTCGCACAATCAAACGCTTTCGAAAGCTTTTGATCAGGCTTTCGTATGACACTGCTGTGCCGCCCGGCAATCCTGAGCCGCTGTCTCCCGCTGTGCCGGGAAATTCCGAACCCACGAAAGGGGGATCCCGCCATGCGCAAAGCGCTGAAGATTCTGCTTGTGATCCTGCTGACAGTGCTGGTCTTGGCCGCCGCCTACGTTGCCTACGTTTTCCTGGCCTACTACCGCATTGAGGATCAGCAGGTCCTGACGGTGGAGGGCTCCGTCACCCAGACCCTGCGCCCCGGCCAGACCTGCCGGGCCATCAGCTACAACATCGGCTTCGGGGCGTATGAGTCCGATTACAGCTTCTTCCTGGACGGCGGCACCCAGTCCTGGGCCTGGTCGGAGGAACGCTTGCGGGAAAACCTGGACGAGATCGCCGCCTTGCTGCAAGCCGAGAATGCGGACTTTCTCCTTCTGCAGGAGGTAGACGTGGACGCCACCCGCACCTACCACTTTGACGAGAGCGCCGTACTGCGCGCCGCCTTCCCAGACCGGGCCTGCGTCTACGCCCAGAATTATGACTCTCCCTTCCTCCTCTATCCCTTCACCCAGCCCCACGGGGCCTCCCGGGCGGGGATGCTGACCTTCTCCCGCTACGCGGTCTCCTCCTCCCTGCGGCGGAGCCTGCCCATTGAGGGCGGCTTCCGGAAGTTTTTGGACCTGGACCGCTGCTACAGCGTCTGCCGCCTTCCCGTGGAGGGCGGCAAAGAGCTCGTCCTCTATACCCTCCACCTCTCGGCTTACAGCGCAGACGGCAGCATCTCCGTGGAGCAGCTGAAGCTGCTGCTTGCCGACATGCAGGCAGAGTATGAGAAAGGTAACTACAGTGTGGCCGGGGGTGACTTCAATAAGGACCTCCTTGGGAATTCCGCCCAGTGGTTCGGCGCGGCGGACCGGGAGTATACTTGGGCCCAGCCCCTGCCGGAAGACATTTTTGACGGCACCGGCATTTCCCTGGCCGCCCCGCTGGACGAGAAAAACCCAGTCCCCAGCTGCCGCAACGCTGACGCCCCCTACCACGAGGGACAGTACGTCCTGACGGTGGATGGCTTCCTAGTCTCCGGCAATGTGACGGTGGAGGAGGCCGCAGTTCTCGATACCGGCTTTGCCCACTCCGACCACAATCCGGTCTCCCTGACCTTCACCCTGAATGCGGGCTGACACGGATTCAGAGGAAATTCTCTCCTTTGATACTCTTTCTTGATAAAAATCTTTGATTTTTATCAAGAAGGCGCCGCTGTCAGCGTCGCCCTTTTGCGGCAGTCTGCCGCAAAAGCCGTCTCATAAGTTCTTGATAAAAAGCTTTGAAAGCTTTTTATCAAGAACTAGTATGAAATCCCGTGCGCTCCGCGCACCGGCGGCGTGCGGGATGCGCGCCCGTCTTATCAAAACCGGACGCGCCTGGCGCGATAATACGATCAAAAGCATTGAAAGCTTTTGATCCGGTTTTCGTACCACCCTTTCCGGAAAGGAGCCGACCCATGGCTGCGAAAAACGGCATCTGCCTTCTGAATGATTCCTTCCCCCCGATGATTGACGGTGTGGCAAACGCTGTGGTGAACTACGCCCGGCGGCTGACAGAGCGGGGCGACCCTGTCACCGTGGCCACCCCCGCCGTGCCCGGAGCGGACGACAGTACCTTCCCCTTCCCGGTGCTGCGCTATCCCAGCTTTGATACCCGGAAAAAATTTGGCTACGTCTCCGGCCGTCCCTTCTCTCCGGAGCTGGCCGCCCGGCTGCAGAAGGAGGGCGTCGGCATTCTGCACACCCACTGCCCCATCGTCTCCACCTTTCTGGCCCGGGAACTGCGGGACGTGGTGGACGCCCCCATCGTCCTCACCTACCACACGAAGTTTGACATCGACATCGCCAAAGCCGTCCGGGGCAAACTCCTGCAGGAGAGTGCCATCCACGCGCTCGTTCAGAACATCAGCGCCTGTGACGAGGTCTGGACTGTCAGCCGCGGTGCCGGGGAAAACCTCCGCTCCCTGGGCTATCAGGGGGAGTACCTTGTAATGCCCAACGGCGTGGACCTTCCCCGGGGCCGCCTGACGCAGGAGGAGATTCAAGCCGTCACCGGCGGATTTGATCTCCCAGAAAACGTCCCCTGCTTCCTCTTTGTGGGACGGCTGATGTGGTACAAGGGCATCCGTATCATCCTGGATGCCCTGGCGGCCCTCCGCGACCGGGGCATCCCCTTCCGGATGGTCTTCTTGGGCGGCGGCATGGACGAGGCCGACATCCGGAATTACACCGGGGAACTGGGGCTCACGGACCGCTGCCTCTTCCCCGGCAGCGTCCGGGACCGCCAGGCCCTCCGGGCCTGGTACTGCCGGGCGGACCTCTTCCTCTTCCCCTCCAGCTTTGATACCAACGGCCTCGTGGTCCGGGAGGCCGCTGCCTGCGGCCTCCCCGCCGTTCTGATCCGGGGCAGCTGCGCTGCTGAGGACGTGACGGACGGCGTCACCGGCTTTCTCATCGAGGAGAACGCCCCCTCCATGGCGGCGTGCCTTACGGAGCTTCTCCGCAGTTCCAGCCGGGTGCGCTCCGTGGGCAAGGCGGCGGAGGAACAGCTCTACCTCTCCTGGGCGGACGCGGTGGATCACGCCGCCGCCCGGTACGAAGCCGTCATGGAGCGCTACCGCTCCGGCCAGCGCCGCAAGCCCCGCTTGACGGACGAGATGTTCCGCTCCGTGGGGGAGCTGATGGCCCTCTCCGGCCAGATCGGCAGCTTCGGGGAGGAGTTGGCCCGGGAAATCCACTGCAGCGGCAGCGAGATGGCCCAGAAGATGCGCAGCGGCTACGATGAGGCAAAGGAAAAGCTCCTCACCGGATGCGAGGAGCTGGCCCGCAGAGCGCGGAAGAATCAGGCGGAGTCCCGGGAGCTCTGGGACGCCATCTGCCAGATGCTGGACCGCTATCTCTGAGACTGATTTCATTTGTAATCAGTCTCAGGCCGCGAAGCGCGGAAACGGCCCGCAGCGCATATACCATGGAGGACCCGTCCGTCGGATGGGTCCTCCATGATTTTCGCTCAGCCGCGCCGCATGCCGCCCCTGCCGAACCATCTGTTCCTGCTCTAAACCGCGATCGCGTCGCAGGACCTGCAGGAGGAGCGCCGGCGGCTGAAGCAGAGGGCGGTCTTGTCCCCGGCGATCTCGTTGAGGCGGCTGCAGATTTCCGCCTCCGCCACCGGGTCCGGGACGGCGGCAGTCTCATCCGCACGCTTTCCGGCGGAAAGTCCGGTCCCGCCCTGCTCCGTCGCAAAAATGTGAGAAAACGCGAGAAAAATTGCGCTGGGTCTTCCTGGCTCCGCGGGCAGTTTTTACCGACGGAAAAACCGCATACTCCCGTGAATTCGAGTCAAACTATGCCTGCGATACCCCGCAAGGCCCAATCGAACCATTGAAGATGAAAAGGAAAAGGAGATCACCATTATGTCTAGCAAGAATTCCAACAAGCTCAACGTTCCCCAGGCCCGCGCCGCTATGGATAAGTTCAAGATGGAGGCCGCTTCCGAGGTTGGCGTCAACCTGAAGGAAGGCTACAACGGCGACCTGACCTCCCGCGAGGCCGGCTC
>CAMBID010000106.1 GCA_945867445.1 uncultured Clostridia bacterium
TTGGAAAAGCGCCCCGCAAAGTTCACGGAATTCTGATACTCTTTCTTGATAAAAATCTTTGATTTTTATCAAGAAGGCGCCGCTGTCAGCGTCGCCCTTTTGCGGCAGTCTGCCGCAAAAGCCGTCTCATAAGTTCTTGACGCGCCTGCGGCGCTATCAAAAGCTTTGAAAGCTTTTTATCAAGAACTAGTATGACAAAGCAAACGGGAACTCCCTGCCGGGGAGTCCCTTCCCGCCGTCAGCCTTCTTTTCGGAAGGGAGCGCGCCCAGGGAACTCACCCTGCGCCCCGCCCGGGAGGAGGACGTCCCCTTCCTGACGGCGGCCTGCAGCCAGGCCATCGCCGCCGGGAACGGCACCCGCGGCACGGAAAGAGTGACAAACCGCCGGACCTTCCTGGCGGCGCATTCCGGCCCCCGCCATCCCCTGTTCCTGGCCTTGCGGACGGGGAAGCGGCGGGCGGATCACCTGATCCATGGAAAATTTCTGAACGGAACAGAGCGCCCGGAGGACAATATGTCCTCCGGGCGCTCCGGGTTTTTCCTCAGCGGTTCCGGTCGTAGAGATAGGCAAGGCCCAGCGTCAGCATCTCGGGATCGTGGGCGTGGGGATGGCGCAGCAGGGGCTCCACCATCCGGGCCGCCCCGCCGGTGAGAACCAGGGTCACGGGCTCCCCCAGCTCCTCCTCGATGCGATCCACCAACCCGTCCAGCATGGCGGCGGTGCCCGCCACCGCACCGGAGAGCATGCACTCTGCGGTGTTCCTCCCGATGACGTGCTCCGGCGTCCTCAGCTGGATGGCGGAGAGCTGGGCTGTCCGCCGGGCCAGGGCCCGGACGCCGGTCTCCACCCCGGCGGCGATGACGCCTCCGCAGAAGATGCCGCCCCGGCGCACCACGTTCAGCGTGGTGGCGGTGCCGAGATCCGCCGTCACCAGGGGCAGGGGATAGTGGGCGGCGGCCCAGGCGGCGTCCACCACCCGGTCCCAGCCCAGCTTCTCCGGCTCCGGCAGGTCCAGGGTGAGGCCGGTGTCCAGCTTCCGGGTGATGAGCATGGGTTTGCAGCCCAGGACCCGCTGGGCGCTTTCCCGCAGCGCGGCCACGAGGTACGGCACCACGCTGCAGAGGATGGAGCCCTCGAAGTCCGCGGGCTTGAGCCGCTGCTGCTGCAGCACGCTCCAGATGCCGCCCATATACTCCGGCACGCCCCAGTCGGTGCTGCTGTCCAGCCGCTCCGTGAAGCAGACGGCGTAGCCGCCATCCTCCCGGCGCTCCACGCCGCCCAGGCACACGGTGGTGTTTCCGATGTCGATGGTCAGGATCATAGATCTTTCCTCAGTTTTCATGGTTTTCCGCCGCCCCGGAAAAGGCTGCGGTCCGCTGATTATACCTGCCCCGGCGGAGAAACGCAAGGGCTTTTTTGTTCCACTTTGTTCCAATTTTGCGCCAGGGTTCCGATTTCTGTCAGCGTATCTTACAGTTTTCGGAAACGCATCTTACAGTTTCAGGAAACGTGTTCTATCCGCCCGGAAATTCCCTGTTGCAATCGGGAATCTCCTCTGCTATACTGCCTTTACCCCCGGGCCGGAGCGCCCATATCTCCAGGAAACAGGATGGGATTCGCCATGGAAAACCTCTCCGGAAAGTGCGTGCTGCTGGGCGTTACCGGCGGCATCGCCGCCTATAAGATGGCAAGCGTGGCAAGCGGTCTCCGCAAGGCCGGAGCCGACGTCCACGTTATTATGACGGAAAACGCCACACAGTTCATCACCCCTCTGACCTTTGAGACGCTCACCAACCACCGCTGCATTGTGGATACCTTCGCCCGGGACTTCCAGTACGATGTCCGCCACATCTCCCTGGCCAAGGCGGCGGACCTGATCCTCATCGCCCCGGCCACCGCCAACATCATCGCGAAACTCTCCCACGGCATTGCGGACGACATGCTGACCACCACGGTGCTGGCTGCCCGCTGCCGCAAGCTGGTCTCCCCCTCCATGAATACCGCCATGCTGGAAAACCCCATCACCCAGGATAACCTGAACACCCTCCGGAAGTACGGCTTCGGCATCATCGAGCCCGCCTCCGGGCTCCTGGCCTGCCAGGATGTGGGCAGCGGCAAGCTGCCGGAACCGGAGGTGCTGCTGGAGGGCATCGCCATGGAGCTGGCCCGGGAGAAGACCTTGGCCGGGGTCCGCGTCACCGTCACCGCCGGCCCCACCCAGGAGGCCCTGGACCCTGTCCGCTGCCTGACGAACCACAGCAGCGGCCGCATGGGCTACGCCATCGCCCGGGAGGCCGCCCTCCGGGGCGCGGAGGTAACGCTGATCTCCGGCCCCACCGCCCTGACACCCCCCATGGGCGTGCACTTTCGCCCTGTGACCTCCGCCCAGGAGATGCTGGAGGCCGTCCAATCCGCCCTGCCGGAGACGGATATCCTCATCATGGCCGCCGCTGTGGCGGACTACCGCCCGGCGCAGGTGGCCGAGCACAAGATGAAGAAGGGTGACGGGGCGCTGAGCCTCCCCCTGGAGCGGACCCGGGACATTCTCCAATGGGTCTCGGAGCACCGGCACCCGGGGCTCTTCGTCTGCGGCTTCTCCATGGAGACCAGGGACCTCCTGGCAAACTCCCGGGCAAAGCTGGAGCGCAAGCACCTCGATATGATCGCCGCCAACAGCCTCAACACGGAAGGCGCGGGCTTCGGCGTGGCCACCAACGTGGTGACGCTTCTCACCCCAGATGGGGCGGAGGAGCTGCCCTTACTCGGCAAGGACCAGGTGGCGGCAAGAATGCTGGACGCCATGGAGGCCCGCCGCAAGTGAAGACGGAGGGGCCCGGAGAACTTTGGATCTCCGGGCCCCTTCTTCTTGACTTTTTGCCCCTCCCCCGCTATGCTGGTTCCATCAAAAACACGGAGGCGATCCTCTTGCTTTCCTTTGCCAGCGACTACATTGCGGGCGCCCATCCTGAGATCTTGCGGCGTCTCGCGGCCACCAATCTCGAACCCCTCCCGGGCTACGGCTCGGACATCTACTGCCAGAGGGCGGCGGAAAAGATCCGCGCCGCCTGCGGCTGCCCGGAGGCGGAGGTCTATTTCCTGGTAGGCGGCACTCAGACCAACCAGCTCGTTCTCGACACCATGCTCCGCCCCTGGGAGGGGGTTCTGGCCTCCAGGAGCGGCCACGTCAGCACCCATGAGGCCGGAGCCATCGAATACACCTGCCACAAGGTGCTGACGCTGCCGGAGGAGAACGGCCTTCTCCGGGCGGAGGACATCGAGCGCTTTGTCTCCGCCTTCTATGCCGATGAGAACCATGAGCACATGGTCTTCCCCGGCATGGTCTATCTCTCCTTCCCCTCGGAGTACGGCACCCTCTACTCCCATGCCCAGCTCAGCGGCATCTCGGAGGTCTGCCGGCGGCATCAGCTCCCCCTGTATCTCGACGGCGCCCGCCTGGGCTACGGCCTCGCGAGCCGTGCCAACGACCTGACCCTGCCGGAGATTGCGGCGCTCTGCGACGTCTTCTACATCGGCGGCACCAAGGTGGGGGCCCTCTGCGGCGAGGCGGTGGTCTTCCCCCGGGGAAACGCCCCGGCCCACTTCCTCACCCGGATGAAGCAGCATGGGGCGCTCCTGGCCAAGGGGCGGCTCCTGGGCGTCCAGTTCGACGCCCTCTTTACGGACGGGCTCTACTTCCGCATCAGCGCCCACGCTATGGAGATGGCGGAGGAGCTGAAGGCCCTCTTCCGGGAGAAAGGCTATCCCTTCCTTCTGGACTCCCCCACCAACCAGCAGTTTATCATTCTGGAAAACAGCAAGCTGGCGGAGCTCCGGCAGCACGTCTCCTTCAGCTTCTGGGAGCGCATCGACGAGACCCACACCGCCGTCCGCTTCGCCGCCAGCTGGTCCACCACGCCGGAGGACATTGCCGCCCTCCGGGCCCTGCTGTGACCGCTCCTTCCCCCGCAGGCTCTGCGGGAGCGCTTTGCAACCGGCCGTTGGGGCGGGGCCAACCAGCGCTCCCTGGCTGCGGCGGGCGCGCCGTGCTATCCTGAGGGCATCAAACCGAAGGAGGATATCCTATGACCGAAAACATGGGCAAGCAGATTCGCGCCGGGCGGCAGCGCAGCGCCCTGACCCAGGAAAGGCTGGCGGAGACCCTGGGCGTCACGCCCCAGGCCGTCAGCAAGTGGGAGCGGGGGGTATCACTTAGATAAAGATACCACACCATT
>CAMBID010000107.1 GCA_945867445.1 uncultured Clostridia bacterium
TCTCATAAGTTCTTGACGCGCCTGCGGCGCTATCAAAAGCTTTGAAAGCTTTTTCTCAAGAACTAGTATCAGCCCCCGGCGCCCCTCCGCGATCCGGCGGCAGCCGTGCCCCGGGGCGAAGGCTCTCCCAGAGCTCCCGCATCCGCGGGAGCTCTTTCCCCCTCTCCCCCGTGCGGAGAGGGGCCGGGGCCTCCGGGCGTTTTTCTCCCTTTTCCGTAACGCCTTCCATCGGTGTTGCGCGCCGCCCGCGGGAAGAAACCGCTTTGCGGTTGATTCCGCAGAGATTAGGATAAGGGAGCATCCAAGGCGGAACGGCCCCATCGCGGGGGGCCGTTCCGTTTCTCTTCCCTTTTTCCCGGCGTTGTGCTATACTGTAATCGCCGATATCCCTTCCACTCTTCCTGTTTCGAAGGAGGCCGCTATGAAGTCTGTTCTCTCCGCGCTGCTCTCGGCGCTGCTGGTTCTGTCCCTGGCTGCCTGCGGGAGCCCCGCCGCCCCATCGTCCTCCGGCAGCGCCTCCTCCCAGAGTCCGGAGGAGCAGCACCGGCAGGAACAGGAGGCCCTGGAGGAGGCCCGGCAGCAGCGGATATGGGACCTCATCTCCTCCATGACCCTGGAGGAAAAGGTGGGCCAGCTCTTCTTCGTCCGCTGCCCGGCGGACAGCGCCGCAGAGGACGTCTCCACCTACCACCTGGGCGGCTACATCCTCTTTGGCCGGGATACGAAGGACAGGACGGCCAATGAGCTGATTCAAACCATCCAACACTACCAGGACGCCGCCGCCATCCCCCTGCTCATGGGCGTGGACGAGGAGGGGGGCACCGTGGTCCGGGTCAGCTCCAATCCCCACCTGCGCAGCGAAAAATTCGCCTCGCCCCAGCGGCTGTACGCTCTGGGCGGCATGGACCGCATCCTGGCGGACACCCGGGAGAAGAACGTTTTGCTCCGGGCTCTGGGCTTCAACGTGAACCTGGCCCCGGTGGCGGATGTATCCACCGACCCCGGCGACTTCATCTATGACCGCGCCTTCGGCCAGGACGCCGCCGCCACATCGGACTACGTCTCCGCCGTCACAGGCCAGATGCGCGCCGACGGCATGGGCAGCGTTTTAAAGCACTTCCCCGGCTACGGGGACAACGCCGACACCCACACCGGCATCGCCGTGGACGACCGGCCCTATGAGGACTTTGTAAACAGCGATTTTCTCCCTTTCCTGGCAGGCATGGCTGCCGGCGGAGACACCGCCGCCGTGCTGGTGTCCCACAACATCGTGGAATGCATGGACCCGGACCTTCCCGCCTCCCTGTCCCCCCAGGTCCACCGCATCCTGCGTCAGGACCTGGGCTTTGACGGCGTGGTGATGACCGACGACCTGGCGATGGACGCCGTGGGCGCCTACGCCGGGGACGGCGCCGTGGCCGTCATGGCCCTCCAGGCCGGGAACGACATGGTGGTCACCACCGACTACCGCAGCCAGATCCCCAAAGTCCTGGAGGCTGTGGAAAACGGCTCGCTGGAGGAAGCCGCCATCGACGCCGCCTGCCGCCGGGTCCTCCGGTGGAAGCAGGCGCTTGGACTGCTGCCCACGGAACCGGAGGTTTGATACTCTTTCTTGATAAAAATCTTTGATTTTTATCAAGAAGGCGCCGCTGTCAGCGTCGCCCTTTTGCGGCAGTCTGCCGCAAAAGCCGTCTCATAAGTTCTTGACGCGCCTGCGGCGCTATCAAAAGCTTTGAAAGCTTTTTATCAAGAACTAGTATGGTTCTGTCGTCTTTTCCGGCGGAAACGCAAAGAAGGAGGTTGCCTGATGAAACGCTCTTTCCGTACCCTTTGCCTGCTGGCCCTCTCCCTGCTGCTTCTCACCGTCACCGCCCTGGCGGACATGGGACCCAAGCCCCAGCTGACGGTCGAAGTAAAAAACGCCCCCCAGGAGCCCTACTACCTGGACCTTCTGGCGGAGGGGGACGCTCCCTCCTGCCCCTCCTTGACAGAGGAGGAGCTGGCAGCTCTGGATGCCGACCTGTACGGCTGCCTTCTCGCCGCCATCCCGGCGGGCTGGCACGGCTGTGTGTCCCAGGGTACCGACGGCGCCCCCATCTGGGGGGATCTGACGCCGGACGGGGACGGCTGCCATTCCTTCGGCTACTACGGGGTTCCCTGGACGTACCGCGTTTTGATGGTGACCAAGTCCGGGGAGACGTTCCTCTCCGAGGTCCAGACCCGGCGGGTCCTTCAGTCCTCTGTCACAGTGGACTGGGCCGCAAAGACCCTGTCTGCGGCGCCGGTCTGGGTGGGCTACGTGCTGGAGCTGCTGGCCACCCTGGTGCCCACCCTGCTGCTGGAGGGGGCGCTGCTGGCCCTGCTGGGCCTTTGGAACCGGCGGAACCTTATGGTGTTCCTGGCTGCCAACGCGGCGACCCAGCTGGCGATGTTCCTCCTCTTAGGCACCACCGCCCTGAAAGAGGGCGTGGGCTTTGGCTATTACCTGCTGTTTCTCCCCCTGGAGTTGGTCATCCTGTTGGCGGAGACCTTCGCCTACCGCCGCTTCTTTACCGGAACAAGCAAGCGCCGCGCCGCTGTTTACGGCATCTCCGCCAACCTCTGCTCCGCCGTTTTGGGCTGGTTTTTGGCGGAGCCTGTCTGGAAATTCATTGTCTCCATCTCGTAACGAAAGGACGTTTTCCACATGGAAACGGAAAAGCTCTACTACGCAGACCCCTTTTTGCGGGAATTTACCGCCACGGTCCTGGGCTGTGAGGCGGCCAAGGGCGGCTTCACCGTCACGCTGGACCGCACCGCCTTCTACCCCGAGGGCGGCGGGCAGCCCTGCGATTTCGGGACTCTCGGCCCCGCCCACGTCACGGACGTGCAGGAGCGCTGCGGCACGGTTTTCCACACTGTGGATCGTCCCGTGGAAGCGGGAGAAACCGTCCGCTGCCAGATCGACTGGGCCCGGCGCTTTGACCACATGCAGCAGCACAGCGGCGAGCACATCGTCTCCGGCATGCTCTGCGCCCGCTTTCATTGTGACAACGTGGGCTTCCACCTGGGGGAGGACCTGGTCACCATCGATTATAACGCCGACATCCCCTGGGAGGCGCTGCTGGAGGTGGAGACCGCCGCCAACGCCTACCTCCGGGAGGATCATCCCGTCGACATCCGGCTCTGCCGGGGGGCGGAGCTCCAGGCCATCGACTACCGCAGCAAGAAAGAGCTCGAAGGGGACGTGCGCATCGTCACCTTCCCCGGGGCGGACTGCTGCGCCTGCTGCGGCACCCATGTGAAGTCCTCCGCCGGGGTGGGGCTCGTGAAGTTCCTCTCCGTCCAGAAGTTCCGCCAGGGCGTGCGCATCGAGCTCCTCTGCGGGGAACGGGCCCGACGTTACCTCTCCCGCTGCTGGGAGCAGGCCCGGGCCATCGGCCAGGCCTTGAGCGTCAAGCCGGAGGCGAGCTTCGCCGCCGTGGGGAAGCTGCAGTCAGAGCTTGCCGCCTGGAAGGCCCAGGCCGCCCAGTGGCAGGCCCTGGCCTTTGAAGGCATCGCCCGGCAGATGGCAGGCCGTGGGGACGTGCTTCTCCTCCAGCCCCCCATGGATGCCGCCGCGGCGCGGCGGCTGGCGGACGCTGTGGCCGGGGAGTGCGGGGGCCTTGCCGCCGTCTTTGCCGGGGAGGGGACAAGCTGGAGCTACGCCCTCTGCCGCCACGGCGGGGACGTCTCCGCCGAGACAAAGCGCTTGAACGCCGCCCTCCGCGGCCGGGGCGGCGGCCGGGGCCCCCTCTCCCAGGGCAGCGTCCCGGCGGACCGGGCCGAAATTGAAGCTTACTTCGCGGACTTCACGAAAGGATGACGGCGATGGAATACCTTCTGATGGAAAACCCCACAGCGGATGTGGACGAGCCGGTGCAGATCTTTGCTGAGCTTGGAGACGACCGCCGGGAGCGCAGGCGGGTGGAGTTCTACCCCAGCGGCGTCTGCTTCTCCTACGGCGAGGAGCGGGGCCGGGAGAACCTCCTCCGCCAGGAGCCCTATCCGGAGGACCTGAGCCGTTTGAACGAGGGCGGGGTCGTGTGCCACGCCATCCCATCGGCCACCTTCTACCATGCCTGGAGCCAGAGCGGCGAGCTGCCGGACGGCTTCCAGGCCATGTTCGGGGCCTTCTTCTGATACTAGAATCCATGAAAAACAAGACAATCGTCTTGTTTTTATAGCGCCAACGGC
>CAMBID010000108.1 GCA_945867445.1 uncultured Clostridia bacterium
CGGCAGTCTGCCGCAAAAGCCGTCTCATAAGTTCTTGACGCGCCTGCGGCGCGATGAAAAGCTTTGAAAGCTTTTGATCAAGAACTAGTATCAGGCGCCGCCCCCGGCAGCCCCGTGAAATGGGGATTGCCTTTCCGGTGGGGAAGTGCTATCATACCCTCGTCATCGGAAGGGACGTTTCCCCCTTCCCCCGGGGCTTCCGCCCCCTGAAAGGAGACTACCATGAAGATTCTCATCGCAGGCGCCGGCAAAGTGGGCTCCACCGTGGCCCGGCAGCTCTCCAGCGAGAGCCACGACCTGACCCTCATCGACTCCAAGCAGGAGGTGCTGGACCACGCCCTGGAGCGCTTCGACGTGATGGCCGTCCGGGGCAACTGCGCCTCCATGGAGGTGCTGCGCCAGGCCGGCATTGCGGAGGCCGACCTCCTCATCGCCGCCACCAGCCAGGACGAGATCAACCTCCTCTGCTGCCTCAGCGCCCACCGGCTGAATAAGGATATCCACACCATCGCCCGGATCCGGAATCCGGACTACGCCAACCAGATCTACGAGATGCGGGAGACCTTCGCCCTCTCCCTCTCGGTGAATCCGGACAAGCAGGCCGCCGCCGAGATCGACCGGCTTTTGAAATACCCCGGCTTTCTGAAGCGGGAGCCTTTCGCCCGGGGCCGGGTGGAGATCGCCGAGCTGAAGGTAGAGGGGGGAAGCCGCCTGAAGGGCGTGGCCCTCCACCAGCTCAACGACCTCATCCAGTGCCGGGTCCTGGTCTGCACCGTGCTCCGCCGGGGCGTGGCCGTGACGCCGGACGGCAGTTTCATTCTGGAGGAGGGCGACCGCCTCTTCGTCACTGCCGCCACGGACGATCTTGCCCGGATGCTGAAAAATCTCGGCATCGCCACCCGGAAGGTGCGGCGGGTCATTCTCTGCGGCGGCGGGCGCACCGCCTTCTACCTTGCCCAGCGGCTTCTCCGCAGCGGCATCACGGTCCAGATCATCGAGCAGAATCCGGACACCTGCGCGCTTTTGGCCAACCTCCTGCCCTCGGCCTGCGTCGTCCATGGCGATGCCAGCAACCGGGAGCTTCTGGAGAGCGAGGGCGTTGACGACTGCGACGCCCTGGTGAACCTCACCGGTATGGACGAACAGAACATTGTGATCTCCCTATTCGGCGCCAGCCGGGGCGTGCCCCAGATCATCACGAAGCTCAGCCGGGACCAGAGCAACAGCGTGCTTTCCAGCCTCCCCATCGGCAGCGTCATCTGCCCCAAGGAGCTCTGCTGCAACACCATCGTTCGCTACGTCCGGGCCATGCAAAACCAGACCGGCGCCGCCGTCTCCCTTCACACCATTGCCGACGGGCAGACGGAGGCCATTGAGTTCCGGGTGAAGGAGGGCACCCTTCACCTGGGGGAGAAGTTCCGGGACATCCAGCTGCGGAAGAACCTCCTCATCGCCTGCATTATCCACGGCCCTCAGGCGGAGATCCCAAGCGGCGATTCCTGCCTGCGGTTGGGGGACACCGTCATCGTGGTCACCAGCCGCCGCAACGCGGTGCATCAGCTCAACGATATCTTTGCCTAAGGGGAGGCGGGTATGAATTATCGCATGATCGGCCGGATCATCGGCCAGATCCTGGGGCTGGAGGCCCTGTTTCTGCTGCTGCCCCTGGCCATCTGCCTTGCCGACGGGGACGAGCCCGCCGTGCTGGGCTTCACCCTCTCGGTGCTTATCAGCGCCGGGGTGTATCTCCTGCTGCGCTGGCTCTGCCGGAACGCTGAGACCGGCTTCCGGGCCAAGGAGGGCCTGGTCTGCGTCAGCCTCGCCTGGATGGCCATGAGCTTCCTGGGCTGCCTGCCCTTTTTCCTGTCCGGGGCCATCCCGAATCTCGTGGACGCCCTTTTTGAAACCGTCTCCGGCTTCACCACCACGGGCGCCTCCATCCTCCCGGCAGTGGAGGGGTTGCCGAGAGGCCTCCTCTTCTGGCGGAGCTTCACCCACTGGGTGGGCGGCATGGGCGTGCTGGTCTTCCTGCTTGCCATCATTCCCATCAGCGGGGCCGGCGGCGGCTTCACCATGCACCTTCTCCGGGCGGAGAGCCCGGGGCCCAATGTGGGCAAGCTGGTGCCCCGGATCCGGCAGACGGCAAAGCTCCTCTACCTCATCTATGTGGTCCTGACAGTCCTCGACCTCATTTTCCTGCTGCTGGGGGGGATGCCGCTTTTCGACGCGCTCTGCACCGCCTTCGCTACCGCCGGCACCGGCGGCTTTTCCGTCCGGAACGCCAGCATGGCGGCCTACAGTCCCTACCTCCAGAACGTCACCACGGTCTTCATGCTGCTCTTCGGCGTGAACTTCAGCTGCTACTACCTGCTCCTCATGCGGCAGATCCGGAACGTCTTCCGGGACGAGGAGCTGCGGCTCTATCTGGGGCTGGTGGCTGCGGCCATCCTTCTCATCACCTGGGATCTCCGGGGCCTCTACGCCACGGTGGGCGAGACCGTCCGTCAGGCAGCCTTCCAGGTGAGCAGCATCATCTCCACCACAGGCTTCGCCACCACGGACTTCGACCTCTGGCCCAGCTTCTCCAAGGCCATCCTCATGATTCTGATGATTACCGGCGCCTGCGCCGGCAGTACGGCGGGCGGCCTGAAGCTGGCCCGGGCCCTGCTGCTTTTCAAGACCCTCCGCCGCAATGCCCGGCAGGTGCTGCATCCCAGCCGGGTGCAGGTGGTGCGCAACAACGGCCAGGCCGTACCGGAAAAGGTGCTGGAGCACGCCAACGCCTACTTTGCCGCCTATATCATCATCATCATCGTGAGCTTCCTGCTGATTTCCCTGGACGAGTTCTCCCTCACCACCAACTTCACCGCGGTTCTCGCCTGCTTCAACAACGTGGGCCCCGGCCTTGACGGCGTGGGTCCCACCTGCTCCTACGCGGCGTACTCCACCTTCTCCAAGCTGGTGCTGACGGTGGACATGCTGGCGGGCCGCCTGGAGATTTTCCCCATCCTGGCCCTCTTCTCCCGGGGCAGCTGGACCTATCGGTAAGCCTTCCTCCTGTTTGAACCACGCCAATGGCCGCCCTTCCGGGCGGCCATTTTTTCTGTTCCTTCCCGGACGGAGCGGGGTATTTTCCCCCTCCCGGGAAAGCGCGCCGGCGCGCGATCTTCCGAAGATTTCCCCCCAGCCGCCAGGCGGAGCGCCCCTCTCCTCCCTAGCCTATCGCCGTCCCGGCGGCGAGAAGCAGCAGGGTCAGGGCAAAAAAGCCTGCCAGCAGCTTCCAGGAGAACTTTACCCAGCGATCGTAAGGCACGTGGCCCAGGGCCAGGGCGCCCATCACCACCGCCGCCGTGGGCGTGATGAGGTTCACAAGGCCGCAGGCGGACTGGAAGGCCGTCACCACCAGGGCTCCGCTGACCCCGGCGAACCGCCCCAGCGGAGCCACGATGGGTACGGACAGCGTGGCAAGTCCCGAGGACGAGGGGATCAGGAAACTCAGCGGCAGGTAGAGGAGGAAGACCAGCAGCACGAAGGCAATGCTCCCCGCCCCGCTGAGGGAGGATTCCCCCCAGTGGAGTACCGTGTCTGTCACGGAACCGTCGTTCATCAAAACGGTGATGCCCCGGCTGATGCCGATGATGAGGGCCACCCCCAGCATGTCCGCGCAGCCCGCCACGAAGGTCTCCGCGATTTCGTCCTCCCGCCGCCGGTCCACAAGGCCGATGACGATACCGCTCACAAGAAAGAGGGCCGAGAGCTCCGGGAACCACCAGCCAAGGCTGGGCAGCCCCAGTCCCATCTCATCAAAGGGGATGACGCTGTAGGTCATCAGCAAAAAGGCCAGGGCGAAGAGGAGCAGGATGGTCTTCCGCCGGGGCGTCAGGGGCAGGACCTCCTGGGCGTCCACATGGAGGCTGCCGCTGCCCACCCCCACCACGGAGCGGGAGGGGTCCCGCCGCACCCCCTCGGCGTAGGCCATCACATACCAGATGGCTAATCCCTCGAAGAGGGCCCACTGGAGAAGCCGCAGCCCGATGCCCTCCCCCAGGGAGACCCCCGCAAAGCCCGCGGCGATGCCGGTGGCAAAGGGGTTTACCGTGGAGGCCATGACCCCCGCTCCGGCTCCCAGCAGGATCACGCTGATGCCCACCACCGCGTCATACCCTGCCGCCAGGAAGACGGGGATCAGAAGAGGGTAGAAGGCC
>CAMBID010000109.1 GCA_945867445.1 uncultured Clostridia bacterium
GCGCCTGCGGCGCTATCAAAAGCTTTGAAAGCTTTTTATCAAGAACTAGTATGAAGGCCGCCCCGCCTCCCGTCCGCCGTCCTCCACCCCATTTTCTCGGTCATACCCCGCCGCCCTCCCTCATAGACTTGTCCCGAAGGGAGGGGAGGCGCATGGAGAGCATCGCATGGACATCCCGCCTGGGGGCGCTGGCGCTGGCAGGGGCCACCCTCTGGGCGCTCTCCGTCACCGCCGGGTCCGGCAGCCCCAAAGGGGCGGTCCAGGCCCTGGAGCGGGAACTGCCCCTGGCTCTGCTCCGCTGGGAGCTGGGGGACCTGGCGGGCGGGGACGATCTCAGCGTCCCCACGGTCCTGACCCTGGGGGAGTCTCCCCTGCTGCTCTCCGCCAGGCAGGCGGTGGCAGAACTCCGCTCCCGCCGGGACACCGTGGAGGAACCCGATGCCCCCCAGGACCCCGCGCAGGACACGGAGCCGGTGCGGGAGACCCCGGTGACGGTGGAACCCACGGCGGACAACGGCGTCCCCGCCCGGACCCTGGTGCCAACCACCACGGAAGGCTACACCGTGGCGGGCCTTGCCTATATCCACTCCACCCGCTCCGACACGCTCTCCGCCGCCGAGGCGGCAAAGCCCTTCTCCGCCCGCCTCAGCGGCGAGGCCGGCCCCCAGGTGCTGATCCTCCACAGCCACGGCAGCGAGTGCTACACCCCCGCCCCCGGGGCGGATATCCTCTACTCCGGCAACCACCGCAGTACCGACAGCCGCTACAACGTGGTCTTGGCGGGGGACGCCATGGCGGAGGAGCTGGAGATGGCCGGTATCCCCGTCCTCCACGACCGCACCCTCTACGACTACCCCAGCTACTCCGGGGCCTATGACCGCTCTCTGGCCGCCATCGAGACGGCCCTCGCCGAGTACCCCTCCATCCATTTCATCCTGGATGTCCACCGGGACGCCATCGAGGACGCGGAGGGGAATGAGTACAAGGTCATCTCCGAGACCGGCCAGGGCTCCGCCGCCCAGCTGACCTTAGTGGTGGGCAGCGACGGCAGCGGCCTCCCCCATCCAAACTGGATGGAGAACCTGCGCCTGGCCGTGGCCCTGCAGAATCAGATCGCGGGGGAGGAGCCCACGCTGATGCGTCCCATCCTCCTGCGCAAGTCCCGCTACAACCAGCACGCGGCGGCGGGCTCCCTCCTGGTGGAGGTGGGCGCCGCCGGCAACGCCCCGGAGGAGGCGGAGCTTGCCGCCCGCCTCTTCGCCCGCCAGCTTGCCGAGCTTCTCCAGGGGGCCAGCAAGTAGCGGAAACGATCCGGAAGATCCCTGCCTCCGGCCCCGGAGGCGGGGGTCTTTTATTCACTTACCACAATTTTGCCCCCCTTTTTTGCCTTCCTGCCAAAAATGTGGGCTTTGCCAAAATTTTTGTTGTATTGCCTGCCGGAAAGTTATATAATTTTTTATGTTAGACAATCGCACCCGTTGACAGGCCCTTCTTCGGCGTCCCCGCGGCCTGCGTCGACAGCATCAACATAAGGAGTGTAACGACAATGAGCTATTCCACACAGAACATCCGCAACGTCTGCCTGCTGGGACACAGCGGCAGCGGCAAGACCGCCCTGGCTGAGAGCATGCTCTTCTCCACCGGCGCCATCGAACGTATGGGCCGGGTCCCCGACGGCAACACGGTCTGCGACTACGACGCCGAGGAGATCAAGCGCGGCGTGTCCATCTCCCTGGCCGTGGCCCCCGTCAAGTACAAGGATGTGAAGATCAACATCCTGGATACTCCGGGCAACTTTGACTTTGCGGGCGAGGCCCTCTCCGGCATCCGTGCCGCCGAGTGCGCCCTGCTGGTCTGCGGCGCCAAGGACGGTCTCAGCGTCGGCGCTGAGCGCGCATGGAAGATGCTGGGCAGCAAGCCCCGTATGATCTTTATCACCCGCACCGATGAGGACAACAGCGACTATACCGCCTGCCTGGACGCCCTGAAGGCCAAGTTCGGCACCGCCGTGGTTCCCATCGTCGTTCCCGTGCTGGACGGCGACAAGAAGGTCGCCGGCATTGTGGATCTGCTGCACAACAAGGCCTACGAGGTCAAGGGCGGCAAGGCCGTATCCTGCGCCATCCCCGCCAGCGTTGCCGACGAGGCGGAGGCCCTCCGCGCTGAGCTCATGGAGGCTGCCGCCGGCGCCGATGAGGAGCTCATGGAAAAGTTCTTCGACACCATGGAGCTGACCCCCGCCGAGATCGCCAAGGGCCTGAAGGTCGGCGTCCGGGAGGGCACCGTGGCTCCCGTGCTCTGCGGCGCGGCCCTCTCCGGCCTGGGCGTGGAGATGCTGCTGGAGACCATCGTGGATCTGGTCCCCGTGGCTTCCGATATGCCCGCCGAGAAGGCAGAGGATGAAAACGGCGGAAGCGTCCAGGTCGCCATCGATCCCAACGGCGCCACTGCCGCCATCGTCTTCAAGACCCTCTCCGACCAGTACGGCAAGTACTCCCTGGTGAAGGTCGTCCGGGGCAAGATCACTCCCGATATGTCTCTCTACAACGTCACCACCGGCAACACCGAGAAGCTGGGCCGCCTTTACACTCTTCGCGGCAAGAAGAACGAGGAGACCAAGGAGATCTGCTGCGGCGACATCGGCGCCATCGCCAAGATGGATCGGCTGCGCACCGGCGACACCCTCTGCGATCCCAAGGCCATCGTGAAGCTGGCCGGCATGTCCTACGCCGAGCCCTGCTACTTCCGCGCCATCGTGGCCAAGGTCCGGGGCACCGAGGAAAAGATCGGCACCGGCCTCAACCGTCTCAACGAAGAGGATCCCACCTTCAAGGTCATCAATAACGCCGAGACCCATCAGATCGTCATTGCCGGCGCCGGCGACATCCAGATCGATGTGCTCGTCAGCAAGCTGAAGACCCGCTTCGGCGTGGAGGCCACCCTGGAGACTCCCCGCGTGGCCTACCGCGAGAAGATCCGCAAGACCGTCCAGAAGCAGGGCCGCCATAAGAAGCAGACCGGCGGCAGCGGCCAGTTCGGCGACGTCTGGGTCCGCTTCGAGCCCAACGAGGAGTCCGAGGAGATGGTCTTCGCCGAGGAGGTCTTCGGCGGCTCCGTGCCCAAGAACTTCTTCCCCGCCGTCGAGAAGGGCCTGCGGGAGGCCTGCCTCCACGGTCCCCTGGCCGGCTATCCCGTGGTGAATCTGAAGGCCGTCCTGTATGATGGCTCCTACCATCCCGTGGACTCCTCCGAAATCGCCTTCAAGACCGCCGCGAACCTGGCCTACAAGGCCGCCATGCCCGAGGCTTCCCCCGTCCTGCTGGAGCCCGTCTGTGAGCTGAAGGTCACCGTGCCCGATCAGTACATGGGCGATGTCATGGGCGATCTTAACAAGCGCCGCGGCCGTGTCATGGGCATGAACCCCACCGGCGACGGCGAACAGGTCATCGAGGCCGAGTGCCCCGAGGCCGAGCTCATGAGCTATGCCATCGACCTCCGCTCCATGACCCAGTCCCGCGGCTCCTTCGTGATGCATTTTGTGCGCTATGAGCAGTGCCCCCCCGATGCCCAGGAAAAGGCCATCGCCGAGGCCAAGGCTCTGGCCGAGGAATAATCGAGACCGAAAAGGGGAAGACCGCAAGGCGGTCTTCCCCTTTTCTCATACTCTTTCGAATTTCGCCGGGATTTTTCCGAAGAATTTTAAAAAAGTTGTAAAAGCAACTTCATTTTCTCCCCGCTTTGGGTATACTGGCATCAGAAAACAGAGGCAAAGACAAGGCTGCGCCGAAGCCAATCATGAAATTACGATTAGGAGGATACGATTATGAAGAAATGGGTATGTCCTGTCTGCGGTTACGTCCATGAGGGCGATACTCCTCCCGAGTTCTGCCCCGTCTGCAAGGTCCCCGGCTCCAAGTTTACCGAGTTGAAGGGCGGCGAGAAGCTGGCCGCCGAGCACGAGTACGGCATCTACGCCAAGACCGTGAAGAATAATCCTGACATCAGCGCCGAGGACAAGGACTATATCCGGGAGCAGCTGATGGCCAACTTCCAGGGCGAGTGCTCCGAGGTCGGCATGTATCTGTGCATGGCCCGCATCGCCCATCGCGAGGGCTATCCCGAGATCGGCCTGTACTGGGAGAAGGCCGCCTATGAGGAGGCCGAGCACGCCGCTAAGTTTGCCG
>CAMBID010000110.1 GCA_945867445.1 uncultured Clostridia bacterium
GGTTGTCCACCGTGGCCCCCAGCAGGGCGAAGACCGGCCGGGCGTTGCCCGCGCCGTAGGGCTCCAGCATGCCCAGCTCCTCCACCGCCGGGAGGGTCATCTCGGCGGGACTGGTGACGGCGCAGTCCACCTCCAGGGAGGGGACGGGCAGGTTGCCGTCCATGGCGGCGTGGGCGTAGCGGTTCATCCGGCTGCGGAAGGCGGGGATGTTTTCCTCCCGGATGGTGAAGCCCGCCGCCAGCTCGTGGCCGCCGAACTCCTCCAGCAGATCCGAGCAGCTCTCCAGCGCCGCGAACAGGTTGAAGCCCCCCCAGGACCGGCAGGAGCCCTTGCCCATGCCGCCCTTCAGGTGGATCATGAAGCTGGGACAGGAATACTGCTCGCTGAGGCGGGAGGCAACGATGCCCACCACCCCCTGGTGCCAGTGCTCGCTGGCCAGCACCAGGGCGCTGCGCTCGCTGGCCGGAAGACGGCTGATCTGGTCAACGGCGTCGGCACAGATATCCTGCTCCACGCTCTGGCGCTCCCGGTTGAGCTGGCAGAGCTCCCTGGCAAGCTCCTCAGCCCGCTGCGGGTCGGCGCACTCCAGAAGCTCCGCCGCCAGGTCCGCCTCCCCCATGCGCCCGGCGGCGTTGATCCGGGGGGAGAGGGCAAAGCCCACCTGGACGGAGGAGAGCGGTTTATCCGAAAGCCCCGCCTCCCGCAGCAGCGCGTGGAGCCCGGCGAAATCCGTGTGGGGCAGGGCCTCCAGCCCGCAGGAAACGATGGTCCGGTTCTCCCCCTCCATCAGCATCACATCCGCGATGGTGCCGATGGCGGCCAGAGTGCAGTACCGGGCGAAAAGGGCGTCCTCCCGGCTCTCGCCTCCCAGGGCCAAAACCAGCTTCAAAGCGACGCCCACGCCCGCCAGGTGCTTGAAGGGATACGGGCAGTCCGGTCGGTGGGGATTCACCACGGCCACCGCCTTCGGAAGCTGCTCCCGGCACTCATGGTGGTCCGTTACCACCACGTCCATGCCCAGGGACGCGGCATAGGCCACCTCCTCCACGCCCGTCACGCCGCAGTCCACGGTGATGAGCAGGGTGGCCCCCCTCTCCCGGAGCCCCCGGATGGCGGAAAGACTCAACCCGTAGCCATCCTCCACCCGACGGGGGATGTAGCGGAGGCACTTCACCCCCTGGCGGCGGAGGTAGTCCTCCAGCAGCACCGTGGCCGTGATGCCGTCCACGTCGTAGTCGCCGAAGACCGCCACGGTCTCGCCGCCGGAGACCGCCTGCTGGATGCGCGCCGCCGCCCGGTCCATGTCCTTCATCAAAAGGGGCGAGAAGGTGAGCTTCCGCTCCCGGTCCAGTTTTTCCGCGGCCTCCTCCGGCGTGCGGACACCCCGGGGCGCCAGCACTGACGCCAAAAGCCCGGAGTATCCGGCGCTCTGCAGGGTATCCACCGTTGTCCGGTCCGCTTCCCCGATGTTCCATTTCCTGTACTTCACAAGGGCGCCCCTTCCCACCGGGGCGGAAGAATCCCAAAGCTCAATTCCATCCCCGATTTTAACATACTAACTATCTCCGCATTATAGCAAATCCCATAGGAAAGGTAAAGGCTTTTCTGTGCTCCGCCCGCCATTGGCAGGTCATTTCCGCCGTTGCCCCACCCGCCTATCCGCAGGACGTTTCCCTTCCTTCGCTGCCATTCTGAGACTGATTTCAAATCCCATGCTTTCCTTGAGATCCCGCGCGCTTCGCGGGCGGGTGACGCATGCGCCGTGTGTCCCGCTGCTTCATAAAACCCTGACGCGCTTCACGCGATCAAGCTTTTCCGCTTTTTATCCGGTTTTCGTATGAGGTCCGTCCGCAGGCTGGACGCGGCAATCCGCTCCCCGTCCCCGCCGCCCGCAGGCGGCGGAACGCCCCAGGCTCCCCCCGCGCAAGGGAGCGCCGGGCTCCCCGCTCGGGAAGCGCCCCCCTTGCCAACCTCAGGCCCCTATGCTACAATACTATTTGCTGAATCAGCCGCATTGCGGTTTTTCGTGCGGCTGCTGCCGCACAACGCACTGGAACAAAGCCAATTTGCCTTAAAAGCCGGTGCTTTCAAGGGATATGGCTTTGTTCCGCGTGCATTGCAAAAAAATGCCGTTCACCGGGCATCGACCCCGGTGCCACGTAAGGAGGGACCCCATGAGACATTTCCGCTCGCTGGCCGCCTGCATCCTGGCCCTGACCCTGACCCTTTCCCTGGCCGTCCCGGCCTCCGCCGCCTCCGGCAGCTTCACGGATGTGCCCGCCGGCCACTGGGCCGCCGCCGAGATCCGCCGCTCCGTCCAGGTGGGGCTCATTCAAGGCGAGACCGCCACCCGCTTTGGCCTCGGCCGCTCCATGACGCGAGGCGCCTTCGCCTCCATCCTCTGCCGCTTCTTCCAGTGGGAGCTGGTGGACTACCAGGACTTCTTCCCCGACGTGCCGAAGGACCTCTGGTGCTGCCAAGCCATCGAGACCGCCCTGGTCCACGGAACCGTCACCACCCAGGCCGACAATTTCCGCCCAGGCGACCCCATTACCCGGGAGGAGATGGCCGTGATGCTGGTCCGGGCCCTGGGCTATGGCTCCATCTCCGGTCTGGATCTCGGCCTCTCCTGTCCCTTCACGGATGTCCGCACCAACCAGGGCTACTTGGCCCTGGCCTATCATCTCGGCATCGTCAACGGCACCTCCGCCACGACCTTCTCCCCGGACCGCTCCGCCACAAGGGAGCAGGCCGTGGTGATGCTGATGCGCATCTATGACCGCTACTACTCCGCCGCTCCCGCGAAGCTGGGCTTCGTCTGCGATGCCGCCAGGAAGGAAAACTGGACCGGCTTCACGGATCTGATTCTCTCCGGCGGCCGCCTCAGCGCCAGCGGCGTGGTCACCGCTCCCAAGGGCGTGGATGACTTTCTGGTTCAGTGCCGCCTCCAGGGCAGCCAGGCGATCCTGGGCGTCACGGCGGATGCCGCCGCACTCAGCGGCGATCCTACCCTTCAGGCCTCCCGGGTGGTCTCCGCGGCGGACGGCTTCGGCGGCGTGGCCCTCACAGTTTCCGGCATGACGGCAAAACAGAGGGACAACCTCACGGCTCTCGTCACCGCCCTGCGCCAGCTTCTTCCCAGCCAGCGCCTCCTGGTCTCCGTGGATGCCAATGGCAGCTATGATCTCGCGGCCCTGGCCGCCCAGTGCGATGGTCTGCTCCTCAGCACCACCCCCGCTCCCGTCACGAAAAACGGCATCCGGGTGGCCCCTCTGGAGCCCCCGGAGGAGATCATCCGCGCCCTTGCCTCCGTCCCGGCCTCCGCTAGGAATAAGCTGAGCCTGACCCTCAGCACTGCCGCGGACGGCTGCACGGAGGCAGACGTGGCGGCGCTCGCCGCCAAGAATCGGAGCTACTATTCTGACCGCTACGCCCAGAACTACCTTCTTGCGAACGGCGCCGCCGTCTGGTACCACGACGCGGCCTCCGTCGCCGAGCGGATCCAGCTCTGCCGCCTCTTTGGCATTGGCTCTGTCTGCCTCAGCGACCTCTCCGCCCTCGCCCCCGACAGCAGCATCCTGAAAGGTATCCGATAAAAAGAGCGGTAAGAGAGCGCCGTCCTCCCGGACGGCGCTCTCTTGCTGTTTGCGGGGACGGGCCTCCGTCCCCTTGGGATTGCAGGGAGAGCCAACAGGCATTGTGATGCTAGAATCCATGAAAAACAAGACGATTGCCTTGTTTTTCATGGATTCTAGTATGAGGAGCGAAGGGATGCGGCAAAGCGGGCAGGGACAGACGCAAAGCAGCCCAGACATCCGTCCATGCGCCCGCGCTGTCCCGCGCTGCAGGGCGATGGTCAGAGGAAACCGGCCATCCCGGGCCAGATAGGCGCGGCAGCAGGCGCCGCATTTCCGGGCAAAGGCCTGGAGGGACCGGCTGCAACGGAGAACCACCGGCTTAGCCGGTGGTTCTCCGTCTGTCCGGAAACCCGGCTGCCGCTTGATGATATGTCCCTCCATGATTGACAGCTTTGCTTTTCTGTCTCTCACAGAGGGAGCATATCAAACCGAACCGGGCTTTTAATCCTATGGTTTTTCCCTGTCTGCTTCTGCTTGACAACTGCGCCGGTGGGAGGGGGCTTTCCTTTACCGGTAATCCCAGAGCAAA
>CAMBID010000111.1 GCA_945867445.1 uncultured Clostridia bacterium
GCTGACAGCGACGCCTTCTTGATAAAAATCAAAGATTTTTATCAAGAAAGAGTATTAAACATCATTGCCGGAGGGCGGGCGGAACGCCCGCCCTCCGATTTTTCGTCCGCCCCGGATGGGCGGCCAAGGAAAGAAGGAGACACGTCATGCTGAAAAACGTCAAGTGCGCCAAGTGCGTCAAGTGCGGGAAGGAGTATCCCGCCACGCCGGATGTCACCACCTGCGAATGCGGCGGCATTCTGGACATCGTCTATGACTACGACTATATCAAGTCCCGCCTCACCAAGGAAAAGCTGGCCGCCCGGAAGGACACGACCATGTGGCGCTACCGGGAGCTGCTCCCCATCGAGGAGGAGACGGAGAACACTCCCCTGCGGGTGGGCAACACTCCCCTCTATGAGGAGCCGCGCCTCGCTGAGATGCTGGGCCTGGGCCGTCTCTATGTGAAGGACGACGGCCTGAACCCCACCTCCTCCCTGAAGGACCGGGCCAGCGCCATGGCCGTGGCCAAGGCCAAGGAAGCCGGCAAGGACATCATCGCCTGCTCCTCCACCGGCAACGCCGCCTCGTCTCTCGCGGGCAACGCCGCCGCCGCCGGGATGAAGACCTATATCTTCGTTCCCTCCCGGGCCCCCAAGGGGAAGGTCGCGCAGCTCCTGACCTTCGGCGCCACCGTGGTCTCCGTCCAGGGCAACTATGAGGAGACCTTCGAGCTCTCCAGCAAGGCCATCGACCGCTGGGGCTGGTACAACCGCAACGCCGCCGTGAACCCCTACCTCTCCGAGGGCAAGAAGACTGTCTCCCTGGAGATCTGCGAGCAGCTGCAGTGGAAGGCTCCGGACTACATTGCCGTGGCCGTGGGCGACGGCTGCACCATCGGCGGCGTGTGGAAGGGCCTCAAGGATCTCTACGCCATCGGCTTCATCGATAAGCTGCCCCGGCTGATCTCCTGCCAGGCGGAGGGCTGCTGCCCCCTGAACCGGGCCATCGAGGAGAAGGCCCCCTGGCAGCCCATGGAAGAGAACACCCTGGCGGACTCCATCGCCGTGGGCGTGCCCCGGAACCCCGACAAGGCCCTCCAGGCCATTGAGGAGTCCAACGGCCTCGTGGTCAATGTCTCCGACGCTGAGATCATGGCCGCTCAGAAGCTTCTCGGCAGCGTCTGCGGCCTCTTCGGCGAGCCTGCCGGAGTCACCGGCACCGCCGGTGTCAGGAAGCTCTGCGAGATGGGCGTTCTGGGCAAGAATGACACCGTGGTCACCATGATCTCCGGCAACGGCCTCAAGGACGTGGAGAACGCCATTAAGGCCGCCGGCAGCCCCATCGCCTGCCCCAACGACATGGAGAGCCTGCTGCGGGCCTTTGCGGAAAACGGCGTGAAGGCCGACTGAAATCCCATTCAAAGTCCGCAGAACGCGGATCTTTGAAGAGGGAACACTTGTACTCCGCTCCCAAGGGAGGAGCCGCTTTGCGGCTCCTCCCTTTTCGCGCCGCCTTCTCGGTTTCCATCCGGGAAGGAACTCATATGAAAACCTGATAGAACGCTCATACTAGTTCTTGATAAAAAGCTTTCAAAGCTTTTGATAGCGCCGCAGGCGCGTCAAGAACTTATGAGACGGCTTTTGCGGCAGACTGCCGCAAAAGGGCGACGCTGACAGCGGCGCCTTCTTGATAAAAATCAAAGATTTTTATCAAGAAAGAGTATCAATGCTTTTGATTGCGGGAAGCGCGTCCGGTATTTATGAGACCGGCGTGTATCCTGCACGCCGCCGTGCCCGGAGCGCGCTCCCCCCTTGAGCATCCCTCTTCGTCTTCTCCTCTCCCCCGCCAAGATTTCTCTTGCATTTTTCCCTTCAGCGTTTTACTATCAACATGGGCAAAAATTCAGATTTTGTCTTCTGCTCAAGGACATTTATCTGTGTACAGGAGGAAGCTATGTTGACCATGGAAATGATCCGGCAAGCGCAGGAGCGCCTGCGGGGCGTTGCCCGGGTGACACCCCTCAACGGGGCCAAGACCCTGGGGCGGAATGTCTACATGAAGGCGGAGAACCTGCAGCTCACGGGGGCCTTCAAGCTCCGGGGCGCTTACAGCAAGCTTAGCACCCTGACGGAAGAGGAGCGGGCCCGGGGCGTCATTGCCTGCAGCGCCGGGAACCACGCCCAGGGCGTGGCCTTGTCCGCCGCCCGCCTTGGCATCCGCTCCATCATCTGCATGCCCGCCGGGGCCCCCATCAGCAAGGTGGAAGCCACCAAGAACTATGGCGCCAAGGTGGTCCTGGTGCCCGGCACTTACGACGACGCCGCGGTGGAGGCCGACCGCCTGGCCGCCCAGGAGGGCTACACCTTCGCCCATCCCTTCAACGATCCCTACGTCATCGCCGGTCAGGGCACCATCGGTCTGGAGATCCTGGACCAGCTGCCGGAAGCGGATCAGGTGGTGGTGCCCATCGGCGGCGGCGGGCTCATCAGCGGCGTGGCCTATGCCATCAAGAGCCTGAAACCCACCTGCCGGATCATCGGCGTCCAGGCCGCCGGAGCGGCCTCCATGTATACCTCCCGCCAGGCGGGAGAGATCCTGACCCTGCCAAGTGTCGCCACCATTGCCGACGGCATCGCCGTAAAGCAGCCCGGGGACCTGACCTTTGCCCTCTGCCAGCAGTATGTGGACGACATCGTCACCGTCCGGGATGACGAGATTGCCGCCGCCATCCTGGCCCTGCTGGAGGATCAGAAGACCGTGGCGGAGGGAGCCGGGGCCGTCAGCGTGGCCGCTGTCATGTTCGGCAAGGTGGACCTTGTGGGAAAGAGCACCGTCTGCGTGGTCTCCGGCGGAAATGTGGACGTCACCACCCTCTCCCGGATCATCACCAAGGGCCTCTCCAAGACCGGCCGCATCACGGAGTTCACCGTGAAGATCGCCGACAAACCCGGGAGCTTGGTCCAGCTGCTGCAGACCATCTCCAAGACCGGGGCCAACATCCTCAGCGTCAACCACGCCCGGGAGGATAAGCACTCGGACATCGGCGCCTGCGTGGTCTCCATGGTGCTGGAGACCCGGAACCGTCAGCACGTGGACGACATCGAGCGGGAACTCCAGGCCTTCGGCTACCACCTGCTGGAAAAGTGATACGCTTTCTTGATAAAAATCTTTGATTTTTATCAAGAAAGCGCCGCTGTCAGCGTCGCCCTTTTGCGGCAGTCTGCCGCAAAAGCCGTCTCATAAGTTCTTGACGCGCCTGCGGCGCTATCAAAAGCTTTGAAAGCTTTTTATCAAGAACTAGTATGAGAAAGCGCCCCTTCGGCATGGCCGAAGGGGCGCTCTTTCGTTGCTTGTTCCGGGGAAGCTTACTTGGCGTATTCCACCGCTGTGGTCTCCCGCAGGAGATGAACCTTGATCTGGCCGGGGTACTCCATCTCTTCCTCGATCTTCCTGGCCAGGTTCCGGGCCAGGATGACCATCTGGTCCTCGCTGACCTGGTCGGGCTTCACCATCACGCGGACCTCCCGGCCTGCCTGGATGGCGTAGGCCTTCTCCACGCCGGGGAAGGAGGCGGAGATGCTCTCCAGCTGCTCCAGCCGCTTGATGTAGTTTTCCAGATTCTCACGGCGGGCGCCGGGACGGGCAGCGGAGATGGCGTCGGCCGCCTGGACCAGGCAGGCCACCACGGTGCGGGGCTCCACGTCGTTGTGGTGGGCCTCGATGGCGTGGATGATGTCTTCCTTCTCCTTGTACTTCCGGGCGAACTCCACGCCCAGGGCAACATGGGTCCCGTCCATCTCATGGTCCACGGCCTTGCCCAGGTCGTGGAGGAGGCCGGCGCGCTTGGCAGCCTGAACGTCGGCGCCCAGCTCGGCGGCCATCATGCCGGCGATGCGGCTGACCTCGAGAGAGTGCTGCAGGACGTTCTGCCCGTAGCTGGTGCGGTAGTGGAGACGGCCCAGCATCTTGACGAGCTCCGGATGGAGCCCCCGGACGCCGGCCTCAAAGGTGACGCGCTCGCCCTCGGACTTGATAACAGCGTCCACCTCCCGGCGGGCCTTCTCCACCATCTCCTCAATGTGGGTGGGATGGA
>CAMBID010000112.1 GCA_945867445.1 uncultured Clostridia bacterium
ATCGCAGAGGCAATCCGGGCCTCCGACGCCCTGAAGGTCTACGTCTGCAACATCATGACCCAGGACGGGGAGACGGAGGGCTACACCGTCTCCGACCACATCGAGGCCCTCTTCCAGCACAGCGCACCGGGGCTCTTTGACCTGTGCCTTACCAATTCCGCCCCCATTCCCAAGGGCGTGGCGGAGCGCTACGCCCGGGAGGGGGCGGCCCTCATCCCCTGCGATGAGGATGCCTGCCGGTTATTGGGGGTGGAAGTCCTGCGCCGGCCTCTGGCCGCCGTGGGCAGCGGCTTCGTCCGCCACGACTCCGGGCACCTTGCCCGGGAGCTCATCCAGATCTACGCCCAGCGGGGCATGCGCATCGCCGGGGGAAAGCCCTGAGGGGCGGAGTAACCGTACTTATCGACGGGCCTGGCCCGGGAAAGGGGGGCGGAATGTCCTTCTCCTACGAAACGAAAAACGAGCTCTGCCGCCTTCCGGTTCAGCGCCATTGCTGCGCCCGGGCGGAGGCCTACGGCATCCTGCTCTACTGCCATACCTTCAACTCCAGAGAGGTGCGCATCATCACGGAGAACCCGGGCTTTGCCCAGCGGCTGCCCAAGGTCTTTCAGCGTGCCTTCTCGGCGCGCTTTGACCGCGTGCCGGAGGAGGGGGAGGAGGGGAAGCTGGTCTTCCAGATCACGGATGAAAAAAAGCTCCACCATATCATCAACCTCCTGGGCTACGCCCCGGAACAGAACCTGGTCCTGCATGTCAATTTCGGTCTCCTGGAAGAGGAGTGCTGCCGGGCGGCCTTTCTCCGGGGCGTCTTCTTCGCCGGGGGCAGCATCACGGATCCCCTGAAGCGCTACCACTTAGAGCTCATGACCTCCCACGCCCAGGTGGATCGGGAGATGGCGGCATTGCTGAAAGAGTGCGGCTTCCCCCCCAAGAGCGTCGCCCGGGGCGGCGGCTACGTCACCTACTTCAAGCAGAGCGAGCACATTGAGGATTTCCTGACCCTCATCGGCGCGCCGGTGGCGGCCATGAACGTCATGAGCGCAAAGCTGGAGAAGGATCTCCGAAACAGCGTCAACCGGCGCCTGAACTGCGACAGCGCCAATCTGGATAAAGTTGTGGAGGCCGCCCAGGAGCAGCTGGAGGCCATCCGGATACTGCAGCGGGCGGGACTTTTGGCCCATCTGCCGGACAAGCTCCAGCTGACGGCGGCCCTCCGGCTGGAGAACCCGGAGCTGCCTCTCAGCGAGCTGGCGGAGGAGTTTGACCCGCCGGTGACGAAATCCTGCCTCAACCACCGGCTCCGGAAGCTGATGGAGCTGGCAAGAAGCGTGGAAAGCCAGGGGGAATCCGTATGAAAACCGTCCGTGTTCTGGCGGCGGCCACTATCCTCTGCACCTATGGCATGGTGGGCTGTGCCCTGTACAGTTTTGCCGTCCGGGGGGATCTGGAGCTGGTCCTTTATGGCACGCTGCCGTTGACGCTTGCCTGCGCACTGCTCTGCGTTTTCCACATCGTGCTGGCCCTGCGGCTCTCCGGGACGGCGGAGGCGAAGGGCTTGGGCTGCCTGGCCCTTTGGTGGAAGCTTCTGGAGATCCCGTACTTCCTGGCGAACTTCGCCCTCTGGATTCTGGTGGGCATGGCCTTCCTGGTGGTGCCGGGGCTGCAGCTGGGCCTTGTGACGGTGCTGCCGCTGGCGGCGGTGGCCGCCTATCTCCCGGTCCTCAGCTCCAGCGCCTATCAGCTGGCGGCCATCCGGGCGGCAGGGGAGGCAGGGATCGCTGTAAAGAAACGGCACATTGCGCTGTCGCTCCTTTTTGTGCTGGATACCATCGACGCCATTCTGCTCTGGCACATTCTGCGCCGGGCAGAGAAAGAGAGGAAGCAAGGATGAACACGAAACGGATGGAAAGAGCCAACAGTTACCATGACCGGGGCTTCAACTGCAGTCAGAGCGTGCTGGCGGCCTTCACCGATGTCACGGGGCTTTCCGAGGAGGAGAGCTTCCGTATCGCCGCCGGCTTTGGCCGTGGCGCGGGCACTGGGGAGCTCTGCGGCGCCCTCAGCGGGGCCATTATGGTTTTGAGTATGGCAACGTCTATGGACCCGGCCGACCCCGTGACGGGGAAGAAGCAGGCCGTGGCGCGCTCGAAGGAGCTGCAAAAGCGGTTTTCGGAGCGTTTCGGCCACCTCCGCTGCCGGGAATTGCTGGCGGAGAAGTATGACCCTGAGACCGTGGCTCCGGAGGCCGCCGCCCTGGGCATCACCGGCCACTGCGCGTTGATGATCGCCGCGGCGGTGGAGATCACCGAGGAGCTGCTGGCAAAGTGAATCTGAGGATTGAAAAGGCAAACCACTTTACACACTGCTTAGCACGGACGTGACAGGGAGGAAGCACTGTGAGAAAACGAACGCCGATATCCCCACGGAAGGCCCTGCGGCTCACCAAGGCTTTGTTCTGCGGCGGCCTTGGCCTGATGGCTGTGATATACCTTGTCGGGCAGAGCACCCTTTGGCAGGAGCGGGAGATCCCTTCCCTCCTCTTAGTGCTGGCGGTCTTGGGGCTCCTCTGCGTTTTGGCGGGGCTGGGCGTGGCCTTTGTGGAGCTCCGCTGCCCCAGCTGCGGGGCATCCCTGATGGCCGGAGGCCGCATCCCCGACCGCCTGCCCCGCTTCTGCCCCAACTGCGGCAAGCCTATTGAGATTGAAGATACCGAAAAGGAATAATACTTGTCAGTGATAGCTGCCAGAGAATTATGACCATTCCCGCACAGGGCGGGGAGAGAGGAGACGGCCATGGCCTTCGTCCATTTACATGTGCATACGGAGTACAGCCTGCTGGACGGCGCCTGCCGTATCAAGGACCTGCCGAAGGTCGTGAAAGACATGGGCCAGGCCGCCTGTGCCATCACGGACCACGGCGTCATGTACGGCGCCATCGACTTTTACCGGGCCTGCAAGGCGGAGGGCGTCAAGCCTATCATCGGCTGCGAGGTCTACATGACCCCACAGAGCCGCTCCCGCTTTGACAAGCTCCACGAGTTCGACGCCGAGAGCCGCCATTTGGTGCTCCTCTGCGAGAATGAGGAGGGCTACCGGAACCTCTCGTATCTGGTCTCCATGGCCTGGACGGAGGGCTTTTACATTAAGCCCCGCATCGACCTGGAGCTTCTGCGGCAGCACGCCCGGGGGCTCATCGCCCTCTCCGCCTGCCTGGCCGGTGAGATCCCCAAGCGGCTCCGGAACGGGGAGTATGAGAACGCCAAGACCTACGCCCTGACGATGGCTGGGATCTTCGGCCCGGACCATTTCTATCTGGAGCTCCAGGACCACGGCATTCCGGAGCAGGCGGAAGTGAACCGGGGGATCCTGCGCATCCACCAGGAGACGGGCCTCCCCATGGTCTGCACCAACGACGCCCACTACCTCCGAAAGGAGGACGCCGAGGCCCACGACATCCTCCTCTGCATCCAGACCGGCAAGCTGGTGGAGGACGAAAACCGGATGCGCTACGAGCCCCGGAACTTCTACCTCCGGTCCGAGAAGGAGATGGAGGACCTCTTCAGCCAGTTCGAGGGGGCCATGGAGAATACCGCCAAGATCGCGGAGATGTGCCATCTGGAGTTTGAGTTCGGCAAGTACCACCTGCCGGAATTCCAGCTGCCGGAGGGCTACGACAGCTTCTCCTACCTGAAAAAGCTCTGCGACGAGGGATACCGCACCCGTTATGGGACCGACGACAGCCACCGCAAGCAGCTGGAATACGAGCAGAACATGATCGAGAAGATGGGCTTCACGGATTACTTCCTCATCGTCTCGGACTTCGTGCGCTACGCCAAGAGCACCGGCATCCCGGTGGGGCCGGGCCGCGGCAGCGCGGCGGGCTCCATGGTGAGCTACTGTCTCGCCATTACGGACATCGACCCCGTGAAGTACGGGCTCTTTTTCGAGCGCTTTCTGAACCCGGAGCGGGTCAGCATGCCGGATATCGACATGGACTTCGGCGACACCCGCCGGGGCGAGGTGGTGGAC
>CAMBID010000113.1 GCA_945867445.1 uncultured Clostridia bacterium
TCCCATTGGAGTTTTCCATCTGACATCCTCCTCTTATCACAATAAGGTGTCTCCCCTCCGTGGGAAGCACCGGCCTACCCGAAAAAGCCAGGATCGCCGGGAGCCTTGCGGCTCCCGGCGGTCAGCGGCGCGTTTCCTCCTCCGGGGCGGAAACAGCAGCAGCGACACGCTTGCCGCTTCTGTTTCTGCCGCGGAAGAATCCCGGATGAAAACGAGGTGTTCGATCCATGGAATTTCTGTCCTATCTCATCAGCGGCATCAGCCTGGGCAGTATCTACGCCATCATCGCCCTGGGTTACACCATGGTCTACGGCATTGCCAAGATGCTGAACTTCGCCCACGGCGATGTCATCATGGTGGGCGGCTATGTCTCCTTCTGCGCCATGAGCTACCTGGGGCTGCCCGCCCTGCCGGCGGCGCTGCTGGCAATGCTTGCCTGCACGGTGCTGGGCATCGTCATTGAGCGTCTGGCCTATAAACCGCTGCGTTCCGCCCCGTCCCTGGCAGTCCTCATCACCGCCATCGGCGTCAGCTACTTCCTGCAGAACTCCGCCCTCCTTATCTGGAAGGCCGCTCCCAAGTCCTATCCGGCGGTAGTCTCCGGCTCCGCGGAATTCTTCGGCGGGGAACTGAAGGTCCCCTACATCTCCCTTCTCACCATCGTTATCTGCCTTGTGATCATGCTGGGGCTCACCACTTTCGTCTCCAAGAGCAAGCTGGGCAAGGCCATGCGGGCCTGCAGCGAGGATAAGGGCGCGGCCCAGCTGATGGGCATCAACGTTAACCGGACCATCTCCATGACCTTTGCCATCGGCTCGGCCCTGGCTGCCGTGGCAGGCGTGCTGCTCTGCTCCTTCAACTCCCAGCTGATGCCCACCACCGGCTCCATGCCCGGCATCAAGGCCTTCACCGCGGCCGTCTTCGGCGGCATCGGCTCCATCCCCGGCGCCTTCCTGGGGGGGCTGCTGCTGGGCATCATCGAGGCCATGGCGAAAGCCTACATCTCCATGCAGCTGGCCAACTCCATTGTCTTCGCCGTGCTGATCGTGGTGCTGCTGGTGAAGCCCTCCGGCCTCCTGGGCAAGTATGTGCCCGAGAAAGTGTGAGGTGACCGACATGACGAAACTGAAGAAGCGGTCCCTGAAGAAGACCACCGTGGTGGATCTCGCCACCTATCTCGGCGTCACCGTTCTTTTCGTGGTGATGTACTCCCTGCAGTCCTCCGGGAGCTTGACCCGCTCCCTCAGCGGCCTGCTGATCCCCATCTGCTGCTACATGTCCATGGCCGTGTCCCTGAACCTGACGGTGGGCATCCTGGGCGAGCTGAGCCTGGGCCACGCGGGCTTCATGAGCGTGGGCGCCTTCTCCGGCATCATCGCGGCCATGAGCCTGCAGGGCGTGGTCCCCTCCGCTCCCCTCCGCCTGGCTATCGCCATGGTGGTGGGCGCCATCTTCGCTGCCATCGTGGGCTTCCTGGTGGGCGCCCCTGTGCTGCGGCTGCAGGGCGACTACCTTGCCATCGTGACCCTGGCCTTCGGCGAGATCATCAAGGAGCTGGTGAACTGCCTCATCGTGGGCGTGGACGAGCAGGGGCTGCACCTGCTCTTCAACCTCACCGGCACCAAGACCGCCGCCGACCTCCACCTGACGGAGACCGGCACCGCCATCATCAAGGGTGCCCAGGGCGCCGTTGGCGTCAAGACCATTTCCAGCTTCCCGGCCGGCTTCCTCCTGGTGATGGTGACGCTGTTTGTTGTTCTGAACCTGGTGCGCAGCCGCCAGGGCCGGGCCATCATGGCCATCCGGGACAACGAGATCGCCGCCCAGAGCATCGGCCTGCACATCACCCGCTATAAGCTCATGGCCTTCGTCACCTCCGCCGCCCTCGCGGGTGCGGCGGGTGCGCTCTACGGCCTCAACTACTCCTCCCTGCAGGCCACCAAGTTCAACTTCAATACCTCTATCCTGATCCTGGTTTTCGTGGTACTGGGTGGTCTCGGCAACATCTGGGGCTCCCTGGTTGCCGCCGCGGCCCTCACCATCCTGCCGGAGGCCCTGCGCGGCATGGACGACCTGCGGATGCTCATCTACTCCATTGTCCTGATCCTGGTCATGCTGGCCACCAACGCCCCCCAGATGAAGGCATTCTTCTCCCGTATCCAGGGCGCGTTCGGCCGGAAAACTCGCGAAGGAGGCAACGGCAATGCTGTCTAAACTGATCCCGGTCCCCTCCTCGGGCCTTCTCACGGAGCGGGACATTGACAAGTCCCCCATCCTGGAGTGCATCAATCTTGGCATCACCTTCGGCGGCCTGAAGGCGGTGGAGAACTTCAACATCACCATCGGCCGCAGTGAGATCTCCGGCCTCATCGGCCCCAACGGCGCGGGCAAGACCACCATCTTCAACCTTCTCACCAAGGTCTATCAGCCCACCACCGGCACCGTGCTGCTGGACGGCAAAGATACCCATGGCATGAACACCATGCAAGTGAACCAAGCCGGCATTGCCCGGACCTTTCAGAACATCCGCCTCTTTACCAACCTCAGCGTGGAGGATAACGTGAAGTGCGCCATGGACGCCAGCCTCCGCTGCTCCATGGCAGGCAGCATCCTGCGCCTGCCGGGCTTTTTCCGGGAGGAGAAGGCCGCTCACCAGCGGGCGCTGGAGCTGCTGGAGCTCTTTGACATGCAGGACTTGGCGGAGGCCAAGGCCGGTTCCCTGCCCTACGGCGCCCAGCGCCGGCTGGAGATCGCCCGGGCCCTGGCCACCAATCCCAGCCTCCTGCTGCTGGACGAACCCGCCGCTGGCATGAATCCCTCCGAAACGGCGGAGCTGATGGCTACCATCCGCAAGATCCGGGACACCTTCCAGATCGCCGTCCTCCTCATCGAGCACGATATGAGCCTCGTCATGAACATCTGCGAGGGCATCGCCGTACTGAACTTCGGCCGGGTCATCGCCAAGGGCACCCCGGAGGAGATCCAGTCTAACCCCATGGTCATCGAGGCCTATCTCGGAAAGCAGAAGGGGGCGTAAGCATGGATACCATCCTGAAAGCGGAAAACCTCAACGTCTACTACGGCAGCATCCACGCCATCAAGGACGTTTCCTTCGAGGTGAAGGAGGGTGAGATCGTCACCCTCATCGGCGCCAACGGTGCGGGCAAGTCCACCACGCTGAATACGGTGTCGGGCCTTCTCCACAGCCGGACGGGTTCCGTCTCCTTCCTGGGGGAGCCTCTCACCCGCGTCCCGCCCCACAAGATCGTGGAGATGGGCCTGGCCCAGGTCCCTGAGGGACGCCGGATCTTCCTGCAGATGAGCGTGGAGGAGAATCTGGAGATGGGCGCCTACACCCAGGGCAGCGCCGACATCCCCCAGGACCTGGAGAGGGTCTTTGGCCTCTTCCCCCGGCTGAAGGAGCGCCGCCGTCAGGTGGCGGGCACCCTCTCCGGCGGCGAACAGCAGATGCTGGCCATGGGGCGGGCTCTCATGAGCCACCCCAAGCTCCTGATGCTGGACGAGCCCTCCATGGGGCTCGCTCCCATCCTGGTGGAGCAGATTTTTGCCATCATCCAGGACCTCCACAAGGCGGGCTCCACCATCCTTCTGGTGGAGCAGAACGCCCAGATGGCCCTGTCCGTGGCCGACCGGGGCTATGTCCTGGAGACCGGGCGGGTGGTCCAGAGCGGCAGCGGCCAGGAGCTCCTGGCAAGCTCCGCCATCAAGAAAGCCTACCTCGGCGGCTGATACGGATTTCAAACGGAATCCTTTCCTTTGATCCTGTTTTCCAATAAAAGTAGACAAAGTCTGCTTTTATTGGGAATCCGGCGTGAAATCCCGTGCGCTTCGCGCACGCGCGGCGTGCAGGATATACGCCGCGCCGTCTCCTGAAAACCGGACGCGCTTCGCGCGATCAAACGCTTTGATACTACTCTCCCATTAAAATAATGTCTACTGAAGAAACCGCTTTGCGGTTT
>CAMBID010000114.1 GCA_945867445.1 uncultured Clostridia bacterium
TGACAGCGGCGCCTTCTTGATAAAAATCAAAGATTTTTATCAAGAAAGCGTATGAAACGGCGAGCCCCTGCCCTTCAGGAGCCCGGAGCCCCGCCCTCTTTCCCCGGGAGCTGCCCCCTTTCTCAGGCAATCGTTTCCCGGAAGTTTCCTGTGCAAAACCAACAAGACGGTTTCGGAAAATTTGACGCAAATTTTACGTAAAAGAGTAAAGAATTCTTCCGCCGCCGGTGTTATACTGTTAGCGTCAAGGGAACGGGCGGAGAACCGTCCGGCAGTGAATCAGTAAAGGAGAATGCTTATGGCGATCAAAGTGGGCATCAACGGCTTCGGCCGCATCGGGCGCGTGGCGCTGCGCTGCATGGTGGAGCGGGGCTCCAACTCCTATCAGATCTGCGGCATCAATCTGCGGAACGCGGATCTGGACTACATGGTCTACCAGGTGAAGTACGACTCCGTCTTCCGGACCTTTACCGGCAACGTGGAGCACGACGGCAGCCACCTTATCATCAACGGCAAGAAGATCCGGGTCTACAGCTGCTCCGACGCCGCCGACATCCCCTGGGATGACTGCGGGGCCGAGTACATCATCGAATCCACCGGCGCCTACACCACCACGGAATCCGCTTCCGCCCACCTGAAAAATGGCGCCCGGAAGGTCATCATCTCCGCTCCCGCCAAGGATGACGTGACCCCCACCTTCGTCATGGGCGTGAACCATAAGAACTATACGACCGAGATGGACGTGGTCTCCAACGCCTCCTGCACCACCAACTGCCTGGCCCCCATGACCAAGGTCATCAACGATACTTTTGGCATCGAGCAGGCCCTCATGAGCACCATCCACGCCGCCACCGCCAAGCAGAAGGCCGTGGACTCCCGGGCCGGCCGGGACTGGCGCACGGGCCGCAGCGTCATGGGCAATATCATCCCCTCCACCACCGGCGCCGCCAAGGCCGTGGGGCTCGTCATCCCCGAGCTGAAGGGCAAGATGACCGGCATGAGCTTCCGGGTGCCTACCAACGACGTCTCCGTGGTGGATCTCACCGCCCGGCTCCGCCAGCCCGCCAGCTACCACGACGTCTGCGTCGCCATGGAGAACGCCTCCCACAACAGCATGAAGGGCATCATCGCCTACACCACCGACCAGGTGGTATCCTCCGACCTCACCGGCTTCCCCCAGACCTGCATCTTCGACGAGACCGCCGGCATCATGCTGGACAACAATTTCGTCAAGCTCATCGCCTGGTACGACAACGAGTGGGGCTACACCAACAAGATCCTGGACCTCATGGCCCACATGCACGAGGTGGACAACGGGCACAAAGCGAAGATTTAACGGAACGGGGGGACATTCGTCCCCCCGTTAGATTTCCCCCGCCAGTGATATCCCTCCCTGGTGACGCCGCCCAGGGCGGCTGGGTCAAAGTGCTTTTCCGCCGCACACGCCGCCGGGAAAACTGATTTGTATTGTTTCCGCCACAGGGGGAAACAAAAAGGGGGGAGCCTCCCTTGATCCCCCGGGAAAACGGGCGGGCATACGCCGCCGCCGCCCCGCATAGGCTGTAGCAAGCTCAAGCGGGGAGTGTTGCGGATTGAAGGGCAATATCGAGGAGCGGGCCGTCGCGCTGGCCCAGTACATCATTGAGAACAAGGCGACGGTGCGTGCCGCCGCCGCGAAGTTCGGCGTCAGCAAGTCCACGGTCCACAAGGACATCTCTGAGCGTCTGCCGCTCTACGACCGGAGACTTTACCTCCAGGCCCGGGAGGTCCTGGAGCTCAACAAGGCCCAGCGCCACATCCGGGGCGGCATCGCCACCCGGAGGAAGTACCGCCGCGACTGACGCAGCACCCCCAGGGACCATCCCTGGGGGTGCTGCTGCCGGTTCAAAATTGTAACTATTTTGCCCTTGTTCTTTTCCCCGGAGCGTGGTATCATGATGGGACCTTGACGGCATTATGTAAATTGCCGTCCAAACGGGACTTTTGCGCGGCCACACGCCGCGCTTCGTTGAGGAGGACCCCTGCCATGAACCGTTCCGAACCCCAGCCCCGGCGGCAGCGCCGCCGGAGAAGAAGCTGGCCCCGCACCATCCTGCTGATCGTTTTCGTCCTGGCTATCCTGGCCGGGATCTATGCCTGCCTCGTCCGCAAGCCCCAGGTGCAGCCCGACCCGGCGGGCTCCACGTCCCAGGACGTCTCCTCGTCCTCCGCCGTCAGCTCCGAGCCCGAGCCGGTGAAGGAGCGCAAGGACGACTTCTTCACCATCCTGGTCTCCGGCCTGGACGACGACAACGGCGGCTCCGACACCAATATCCTGGTGGGCTTTGACGCCAAGGAGCAGGCCATCACCTGCGTCAGCATCCCCCGGGACACCGGCGTTTACATCAATGGCAAGTCCCGCAAGATCAACTACGCCTACAATCTCGGCGGCATGGACCAGATGCGGGAAACGGTGTCCGACGCCCTGGGCATCCCCGTGGACTTCACGGTGGAGGTGAACCTGAAAGCCTTCGTGAAGCTGGTGGACGAGATCGGCGGCGTGGACTTTGAGGTCCCCCTGAACATGAACTATGACGACCCCTATCAGGACCTGCACATCCACCTGAAAAAGGGCATGCAGCACCTGGACGGGCAGAACGCCCTGAAGGTGGTGCGCTTCCGCCACAACAACGACGGCTCCGGCTATGGCACGGAGGACATCGGCCGCATCGGCACCCAGCAGGCCTTTTTGAAAACGGTCTTTAAAAAGATGCTGGCCAATCCCCAGAAGATCACCAGCTACGCGCAGATCTTCTCGGAGTACGTGAAGACGGACCTGGCTGTCAGTGAGCTGGCCTGGTTCGGCCAGCAGGCCATCCTCATGGGAATGGACAAGCTGAACTTTGAGACCCTGCCCGGCGAGTGGAGCGACCGCCTGAGCCGCTGGGTCATCGACCAGGAAGCCGCCCTGGAGCTCATCAACAACGGCCTCAACCCCTGCACCGCCGACCGTACCCTGGACGATCTCCATCTGGTGGGCTGAGCCCCCCTGAGAAAGGAAGGAGGACCCTATGAGAAAGCGCGTTCTGGCCCTGGCACTCACCCTGCTCCTCAGCGTCCCCGTCTCCGCCGCCTGGTCGGGTCTGCCAAGGACCGGCAGCGCCTACGCCGGGCAGTTCTCCGACGTCAAGCTCGATTCCCCCTTCTATGAGAACATCGCCGCCCTCTGGGAGTACGGCCTCACCGTGGGCAAAGCGGACGGCAGCTTCGGCGTGAAGGACAGCCTCACCGTGGGGCAGACCGTGATTTTCGCCGGCCGGCTCCGGAGTCTCTGCGCGACGGGAGACCCCGAGAAGGGCCCCGCCGCCTTCCGACAGAAGGGGCAGGCCCCCTATGAACCCTACCTCCTCTACCTCCGGAGCGTCAAGGCTCTGTGGGATGAGCTGGACGGGACCTATCCGAAGGCCGCCACCCGGGCCGTTGCGGCCCACATCCTCTCCTCGGCTCTTCCGGAGGAGGCCCTGGCTCCTACCTACGGGACATTGGTCTCCGAGTGCTACGCCACCGGCCGCTTCATCCCGGACGTGACGGAGTACACAGACTACTATCAGGACATCCTCCGGCTCTACCGGGCCGGGGTGCTGAAGGGCAGCGACGCCCAGGGGCGTTACTACCCGGCCTCCCCCATCAGCCGTGGGGCCATGGCGGCCATCCTGACCCGCCTGGCGGACCCCAGCCTCCGCTCCGCCCCGGACTGGAACCTCTACTCGGCGAAGGGCGCCACTCTGGGCGGACTCATCTCCGGGGACTGCCCCGCCATCGCCGCGCCGGAGACGGAAGCCGAGCTCCAGAGCGCCATCTTCCACGCCCTGCAGGAGGAGAAGGACCGTCTGACCCTGCGCTATGACCGGGCCGTCACGGAAAACGACGTCTCCTGGCTCTTGGAGGCCGGGGTG
>CAMBID010000115.1 GCA_945867445.1 uncultured Clostridia bacterium
GGGAGGATTGACATGCTGGATTCCATTCAGGAGATCCTGGACCGCTGCCGGGCGGAGGACGTGCCCTTCTGGCGGGTGGTCCGGGAGAGCGACATGGACCAGCGCCAGGTGACGGCGGAGGAATCCCGGGAGAAGATGCGCTCCACCTGGCTCGCCATGCTGGAGTCCGAGGAGAGCTATCAGGCCCGGAGACGGAGCCTCAGCGGCCTTGCAGGCGGCGACGGCGGAAAAATGCGGGACTATGCCGCCCAGGGCCAGTCCCTTGCCGGGGACTATCTCAGCGAGGTCATCGCCGCCGCCCTCTGCGTGGGGGAGGGCAACGCCTGCATGCGCAAGATCGTGGCGGCTCCCACCGCGGGGGCCTGCGGCGTACTGCCGGCGGTGCTGATCCCCCTCTATCGCCGGGGCAAGGCCTCGGAGGAGAAGATCCTGCAGGCCCTTTACGTGGCGGCGGGCATCGGCACTGTCATCAGCTGCCGGGCCTGCATTGCCGGCGCCGCCGGCGGCTGTCAGGCGGAGATTGGCAGCGCCTCCGCCATGGCGGCGGGGGCCCTGACGGCCCTCCGGGGCGGCAGCAGCCAGCAGATCGCCCACGCAGCCGCCATGGCCCTCAAAAACCTCATGGGTCTTGTCTGTGACCCTGTGGCGGGCCTTGTGGAGGTGCCCTGCATCAAGCGGAATGTCATCGGCGCGGTGAACGCCGTCAGCTGCGCGGACATGGCCCTGGCCGGCATCGAGAGCCGGGTCCCGGCGGACCAGGTCATCGACTGCATGGGGGACGTGGGCAGCCGCATCCCCGTGGAGCTGCGGGAGACCGCCCTGGGCGGTCTCGCTGCCACCCCCTTCGGCCGGGAGGTCCAGCGCCGGATGCGCAGGGGCCCGGCGGAGGAAGCGTGAGCCTTCAGCGTTCCGGAGGGGTCTCCTCTCCGGGACGTTTTTTGACAAGTTCTCCCCGAAACCCTCCGAAAAACTATTGCGTTGGGAGGGTATTTTATGGTATATATAAGAATGCAGAATTTTGCGATATCTGATATTGTTTTCCGGGAGAAAGCAGATACTTTTTCTTGGAAAGTCGCCGCTTAAAGCGCCGCCTGCCTGCGCTGAGAGCGCAGATGCCGTCTCATGCAGACTCCGGCGCGCTATGAAAAGGAAGCTTTTTCTGCTTTTCATGCGAGTCCAGTAGGAAAGCGCCCGCAGGGCGGGAAGGGGATGCCGCTATGTCAGAAGATAAGAGCTATTATTCCATCGGAAAGGTTTCAGCCCTCTGCAACGTCCCCATCAAGACCTTGCGCTATTATGATACCATCGGCCTCCTGGTGCCGGACTACCGCAAGGATGAGAGCAATTACCGCTACTATACCCAGGATCAGATTCTGACCCTTTTCATCATCCGCAAGCTCAAGCTTCTTGGTATCCCCCTGAAGGAGATCAAAGAGGTGGTTTGCGGCCGGGATACTGTGGCCATGGGCAAGTATATCCGGGAGCGGTTGGGGGAGATCCGCCGCTCCATCGAGGAGCTCAATAACCAGTACGCCGAGGGCGAGCTGCTGCTGGACCGCCTGTCCCGGGGACACAATATCCTGGAGACGGAACACACCAGCTGGAGCACCGAGAAGATCCAGCTGGAGGACATCCCGGAGTCCACGGTGATCTACACCCGCCGGATCAAGAAGAACTACAAGAATACCGATGTCTCCGTGGATCGCTGGTTTGAGCTCTTCCAGATGGCCTCCAAGCAGAAGCTCCGCATGCTGGGGCCCATCATCCTCACCTACCACAATAACCCCCTGGAGCAGTTCTTCACCCGGGACTGCGACCTGGAGATCAGCATTGAGGTCAACGAGATGCGCCCCTCGCCGGAGTTCAAGAAGTTCGGCGGTTTCCGGGCGGTGACGGCTCTGCACATCGGCCGGAACGATGAGATCATTCAGACCCATGTCAAGGCCATCAAGTGGCTTAACCAGCAGGGCTATACGGTAGGCGGTCCCATTTCCGAGGAGTACATCGTCTCTCCCATTGACATCAACAATGAGGAGGAGCACGTTACCAAAATCATCATTCCCATCCGGGAGAGCGAGAAGAACTGATACGGAAACCTCATCAAACGCTTTCAAAGCGTTTGACCGCGCGAAGCGCATCGGGTTTTTATGAGACGGCGCGGCGTGCAGTATGCCCGCCGCGAGTGCGCGGGGCGCACGGGATTTTAAAGGAAAGGGTTCTATTTGAAATCAGTAGGAGAAAACCGGGGCACCCGCAGGGTGTCCCGGTTTTTTGGGCAAAGCGCCCCTTCGCAGCTGTGGCGCTGCGAAGGGGCGGGGGATCAGTCTTTCCGCAGGGGGTCGGAGAAGAACTTCCGGGTCTCCTTGGCAACCACGCCGGAGAGGGCGAAGACCGCGATGAAGTTGGGGATGGCCATGAGGCCGTTGAAGGTGTCCGCCACGTCCCAGACGGTGTCCAGGGAGGCAACGGAGCCCAGCACCACCACCACGATGAAGATGCCCTGGAAGACCTTGGTGGCCTTCAGGCCGAAGAGGAACTGGGTGCAGCGGGTACCGTAGAGGGACCAGCCAAGAATGGTGGAGAAGGCGAAGAGCATCAGGGCGAAGGCCACAAAGAGGGAGGCGAACTGCGCGCCGAAGACCGTGGCGAAAGCGCTGGTGATGAGCTCGCTGCCGGGCTTCACGCCGAAGTTGATCTCCACGCCGCTGCAGATGATGGTGAGGGCCGTCAGGGAGCAGATGACGATGGTGTCCACAAAGACCTCGAAGATGCCGAAGACGCCCTGCTGCACGGGGCCCTTGGTGTCGGCGGCGGCGTGGGCAATGGCGGCGGAGCCGAGACCCGCCTCATTGGAGAAGGCGCTGCGGCGCATGCCCCAGATGATGGTCTGCTTGAGAAGGATGCCGGAGCCCGCGCCCAGGACAGCCTGGGGCGTGAAGGCGCTGGCGAAGATCAGCTGGAAGGCCTTGCCGATGTTCCCGGCGTGAGCGCCGATGACGATGAGGGTGAAGAGAATGTAGAAGAGGCTCATGAAGGGGATCAGCTTCTCCGTGACGGCGCCGATGCGCTTGATGCCGCCGAAGAGGATCAGAGCCACCAGGAAGGCCATGATGATGCCGCAGACCAGGCTGATGAGGAACTTGGTGCGGTCATTGTCCGCCGCCGGGACGAAGGTGATGATGGCGTTGCGGATAGAGCCCACGATGGAGTTGGCCTGGGCACCGTTGCCGATGCCGAAGGAGGCCAGCATGGCGAAGAGGCAGAAGAGACTGCCCAGCCACTTCCAGTGCTTGCCCAGGCCGTTTTTGATGTAATACATGGGGCCGCCCACCCAATCTCCGTGGTCATTGCGCTCCCGGTACTTGATGGAGAGGACGATCTCGGAGTACTTGGTGACCATGCCCACGAGAGCCGTGAGCCACAGCCAGAACACCGCGCCGTAGCCGCCCAGGGCGATGGCCTGGGAGGTTCCCACGATGTTGCCGGTGCCCACCGTGGCGGAGAGGGCGGTGGTGAGGGCCTGGAAGGGCGTCACCGCACCATGGCCGGCTTCCTGCTTGTGGAAGACCTTGCCCAGGGTATTGCGCATAGCGTAGCCGAAGCGGCGGAACTGCACCCCGCCGGTGCGGATGGTCAGGAAGAAGCCGCCTGCCACCGCGCAGGGCAGGAAGACGTAGAGCCACGCAAAGGTGTTCAGCGGGCCTGTAAAAAAGGCAACAATGTGTTCCAGAATAGTCATGTTTTTCCCTCTCTTTCCTCGGACTGCCAAAAACAACAGGAGCGATACCGAAAGGTATCGCTCCCGAAAAGTACGAAAGAGCTCCCGGCGCTGCTGCCGGAAGACCGCTCTGTCCTTTCGCCTGAGAGATTCACATGCATCTGTGCATGTGTTGCACCTTC
>CAMBID010000116.1 GCA_945867445.1 uncultured Clostridia bacterium
TCCATGTGGCCGGGGACGGCGGCGCCCAGGGTCTTCACCAGGACGCCTGCGGTCTTCTGGGCCTGGGGCAGCTTGCCCGCGGCGATGGCCACGAAGTCGCCCGCCTTCAGGCCAAGGGCCTCTACAACCTTTTCCCGGATGGGATTCACGAACTTGGCAATGCCGCCCACGATCTCGCCCTTTTCATCCAGACGGAACCAGTAGGGCTTGCCGCCGGAGACGGTCTCCACATCGGAGAGGGTCTTGTCGATAAACTTCCGGGTCTCGTGGAAATCGCTGACCACCACGGCCTTCACCCGGCTGCCCTGGAAGGGCTCAAAGCCGCAGTCCGAGAGGATCTCCGTCACATCCTGCACGGTAAGGTCGATGCGCAGGTCCGGCTTGTCGCTGCCGTACCTCTCCATGGCCTCCCGGTAGGGAATGCGCTTGAAGGGGGCGGCGCTGGCCCGGTCATAGGTGCCGTACTTGGCGAAGATGGGAGGCAGCACGTCCTCCAGCACGGCGAAGACGTCTTCCTGGGAGGCGAAGGCCATCTCCATGTCCAGCTGATAGAACTCGCCGGGGGAGCGGTCTGCCCGGGCGTCCTCATCCCGGAAGCAGGGGGCGATCTGGAAGTAGCGGTCGAAGCCGGAGGTCATCAGCAGCTGCTTGAACTGCTGGGGGGCCTGGGGCAGGGCGTAGAACTTGCCGGGGTGGTTCCGGGCGGGCACCAGGTAGTCCCGGGCGCCCTCGGGGGAGGAGGCGGTCAGGATGGGGGTGGTGATCTCCAGGAAGCCGTGCTCGGTCATGGCCTGGCGCAGGGCGGCCACCACCTGGCAGCGGAGGATGATGTTCCTCTTCACCTCGGGGTTCCGGAGGTCCAGATAGCGGTACTTCAGGCGCTGGGCCTCGTCGGCCTCCCGGCTGCGGTTGATGGGGAAGGGAAGCTCGTTGTGCTGGCAGCGGCCCAGGACCTCCACCTTGGCGGGAACCACCTCGATGTCGCCGGTGGCGATCTTGGCGTTCTTGCTGTCCCGTTCCCGGACGGCGCCCTCCACGCTGATGGTGGACTCCTTGGTGATGGCCTTGAAGGTGTTCACCATCTCCTCCGTCTCCGCCACGATCTGGGTGGTGCCGTAGAAGTCCCGGAGCACCACGAAGGCGAGACTGGCGCTGACGACCCGGACGTTCTCCATCCAGCCCACGAGTTTTACCTCCTTGCCCACGTCGCTGAGCCGCAGCTCCCCGCAGGTATGAGTACGCATCTGCATCATGTTTCTTGCTTCCTTTCCGAACGAATTGATAACGAGAATGGATAATTGATAATTATTTGTATAATCAGGAACAGATATTACAGAGAGGAATTACTTTTCCAGGATCACGGCGCCGCGCTCCCGTTCCGCCAGCCCCTCCCGGATGCGCTCGATGGCGGCGGGAATGGCCAGCTTGGTCTGCTCGCCGGAGGCCATGTCCTTGCAGGCCACGACGCCGTCCCGGATCTCGTCCTCCCCCAGGAAGACCACGTAGGGGATGCCCAGCTTGTCGGCGTAGCTCATCTTGGCCTTGAACTTCTTCTCCTCGCAGTGGAGCTGGGTGCGGATGCCGGCGGAGCGCAGTTCCGTTGCAAGGGCGATGGCGGGGGAGAGGTCCTCCGTCATGGGGAGGATCAGCACGTCCGCCGGGGCGGTGGGCAGGGCCGGATTCAGCATGCCCTGCTCCCCCAGGACGTAAAAGAGCCGGGTGAGGCCGATGGAGATGCCCACGCCGGGGAGCTGCCTGTCGGTGTAGTACTCCGCCAGGTTGTCGTAGCGCCCGCCGGAGCAGACGGAGCCGATCTCCGGGTGGTCCAGCAGGGTGGTCTCGTAGACGGTGCCGGTGTAGTAGTCCAGGCCCCGGGCGATGGTGAGATCCACGGCGAAGTTTCCCTCCGGCACGCCGAAGGCGGCGAGAGACCCGGTGACGGTCTTCAGCTCGGCAAGGCCCTGGTCAAAGACCTCGCTCCGGCCCTGATAGCCGTCCAGCGCCGCCAGGACCTCCGCGTTGCTGCCCCGGATGGCGATGAACCTCAAAATTTCCTCCGCGCGCTCGGCAGAAATGCCGATGTCCTCCCCGGTCAGTAGGGCGCGGACCTTCTCCGGCCCGATCTTATCCAGCTTGTCCACGGTGCGCATGATGTCGCCGGACTTCTCCGTGAGCCCCAGCATGGCGTAGAAGCCGTTGAGGATCTTCCGGTTGTTCACCCGGATCTGGAAGCGCCGGAGACCCAGGGCGGAGAAGGTGCGGTAGATAATGGAGGGGATCTCCGCCTCGTTGAGGAGAGAGAGCTTGCCGTCGCCGATGATGTCGATGTCCGCCTGGTAGAACTCCCGGAACCGCCCCCGCTGGGCCCGCTCGCCCCGGTAGACCTTTCCGATCTGGTAGCGGCGGAAGGGGAAGGAGAGGTCGTTATAGTGCAGGGCCACGTACTTGGCCAGGGGCACGGTCAGGTCAAAGCGGAGGGAGAGGTCGCTGTCGCCCTTGGTGAAGCGGTAGATCTGCTTCTCCGTCTCGCCGCCGGCCTTGGCCAGCAGCACCTCGCTGGACTCGATGACCGGGGTGTCCAGGGAGGTGAAGCCGTAGAGGGAGTAGGTCCTGCGCAGGATCTCCAGGATGCGCTCAAACTGCTGCTGCTGCCCCGGGAGCAGCTCCATAAAACCGGAAAGGGTGCGGGGCGCTGTCTTTGCCATGGTTCTTGTCTCCTATCTGAAATTGGAAGTATGTGATTTTCCGTTACCACTTGTTCTCTACCTGCTCGGCAAAGCCCGGGAGATCCCGGAAGGGGACCGCCGTCCCGTCGTCCAGGACGCATTCCCCGGTGAAGCGGCCGAAGACCTGGTGCTGGTCGGACTTCAGCACCCGGAAATCCGTGCAGGCTGCCCGGTCCAGGACGGGACGGAACTCCGCCGTGAAGCGGCCGTCCGAACTTGTGAAGCGCCAGGGGCGCAGGAAGTCCGGCTTCCCGCCTTTCTGCGGAATGCCGAAGTCGACATCCTCCAGCTTGTGGAGCCGCCCGCCGTAGAAGAGAGCGTTTTCGCTGGCGGCGGAGGTATCCCCAAAGCCGTAGCCCAGGTTGAAGCCAAAGGGCACGTCCCCGAGAAGCCCGGAGGCGCTGGCCCAGTACCAGGTGTTGTGATAGGTCCAGACGCCTCGCCCCCAGTCCAGGACCGCGAAGGCGTCCGTGGGGTCAAAGTGCCAGATGTCCTCCCCCAGGGAGACGCTGCCTTCCGCCCGGAGGCAGTTGATCTTCTGATTGTAGTAGAAGTGCTTCGGCTTTTTAAAGGGCGTTGCGATGACGATGCTGTCCTGGGGCTCCTCCGTGAGCCGCAGCTCCCCCCGCAGGGCCTCTCCGCCCCGGAAGTTCTCCATGTGGAAGGCCAGCAGCCGCTCCCCGCCCTCCGTCCGGAAGAGGAGGCGGAAGCCCTTGCCCGCAAGCGTCGTGACGCCGGAGGCAGAGCTCTCCGGCAGGGCGGTCTTTCCCAGGGGAAGGACGGTCATGGGGCTTTTCGTGATCTCCCAGGGCTGCTCCCCCTCCAGAGACAGGAGGGAGGCGGAGCCCAGGCCCATGTAGCCGTTGTCCGCCACTGTCAGCGCCACGGCGACGCGCCCGTTGGAGACGCAGTAGTAGTCCCATTCCTTGATGCGCAGGGGGCTGGCCTTCACGGCGGCGCGGCGGTAGTCCCAGAGGAGGGACCGGGCCCAGCCGGGCTCCGTCAGGTTGCCTTGCCGGTCCAGCAAAGGCAGGGGGGCTGTGATCTCATGCTGCATGGGGACCTCCTTCTCCCGGTGGTGCCCGGGGCAAAATTTCCCGTTTCCTTCCAGGTAACAAAAACGGCTCCATCCCAAAAGGCTCCTCCCGCAGGAGAAGCGCATTGGGA
>CAMBID010000117.1 GCA_945867445.1 uncultured Clostridia bacterium
GAAACGCAGTCGGGAGAGGCGCTTTTTTGCATATGGATTCACTTTCGGGGCTGCTTTCGTGGTTGGGACTTATACTAGTTCTTGATAAAAATCTTTAAAAGCTTTTTATAGCGCCGCAGGCGCGTCAAGAACTTATGAGACGGCTTTTGCGGCAGACTGCCGCAAAAGGGCGACGCTGACAGCGGCGCCTTCTTGATAAAAATCAAAGATTTTTATCAAGAAAGAGTATTACTTTTCCAACTCCTTCACATTCAGGCAGCGCATGGCGTTGAGGATGGCGAGGAACGCCACGCCCACGTCGGCGAAGATGGCCAGCCACATAGGGGCGTGGCCCAGGGCGCCCAGGATCAGAACGACAGCCTTCACCGCCAGGGCGAAGACGATGTTCTGGCGCACGATGCGCAGGGTCTTCCGGGCCACAGCCATGGCCAGGGCGATCTTGGAGGGCTGGTCGTCCATCAGCACCACGTCGGCGGCCTCGATGGCGGCGTCGGCGCCCAGGGCGCCCATGGCGATGCCCACGTCGCAGCGGCAGAGAACAGGGGCATCGTTGATTCCGTCGCCCACGAAGGCCACGAGGTCACCGCCCTTGCTTGCCAGGATGCGCTCCACCTGCTCCACCTTCTGGTCCGGCAGGAGCCCGGCGTGGTACTCGTCCAGCCCCAGCTGCTCAGCCACGGCCTTGGCGGCGGCCTCCGCATCGCCGGTGAGCATCACGGTGCGCTTCACGCCGGAGCGGCGCAGGGAGGCGATGGCGGCCTTGGCGTCGGGCTTTACCTGGTCCGCGATGAGGACGCAGCCTAAGTACCTGCCGTCCTTCGCGGCGAAGATCACCGTGCCGGGGAGGTCGGAGGTGTCCGGGACGGACAGCCCCAGCTCCTCCATGAGCCGCCGGTTTCCGACAGCTACAGGCACACCGTCCAACAGGGCTTTAACGCCGTGGCCGGCGGCTTCCTCCACGCCGGAGAGGCGGCTCTCGTCCAGCTGGCCGCCCCAGGCCTTCCGCAGAGACTGGGCGATGGGATGGTCGGAAAACTGCTCGGTGAGGGCGGCGGTGGAGAGCAGCTCCTCCTCCGTGACGCCTTCCGCCGGCCGCAGCTCCCGGACGGCGAAGCTGCCCTGGGTCAACGTGCCGGTCTTGTCGAAGATCACGGTCCCGACCTTTGCCAGGTCCTCCAGGTGATTCCCTCCCTTCACCAGGATGCCGCACCTGGAAGCCCCGCCGATGCCGCCGAAAAAGCTCAAGGGCACGGAGATCACCAGGGCGCAGGGGCAGGAGATGACCAGGAAGATGAGCGCCCGGTGGAACCAGTCATTCCAGGTGGTGCCCGCCAGGAAGCCCGGCGCCGCAGGGGACAGCCACAGGATGAGGGAGGGGAGCAGGAACAGGGCCAGGGCCGCAAAGACCACGGCGGGCGTATAGCAGCGGGCGAAACGGGTGATAAAGGCCTCGCTCCGTGCCTTCCGCTCCCCGGCGTTCTCCACCAGCTCCAGGATCCGGGAGACGGTGGACTCCCGGCTGGGCTTTGACACCTGAATGCGCAGCAGCCCCGTCTGGTTGACGAAGCCGCTGAGGATCTCGTCGCCGACGGTGACATCCCGGGGTACGGACTCGCCGGTGAGGGCGGCGGTATCCAGGGAGGAGCTGCCCTCCGTCACGGTGCCGTCCAGAGGGATGCGCTGGCCGGGCTTCACCACGATGGTCTCGCCCACGGCCACGTCCTCCACGTCCACCTCCCGGGTCTCGCCGTCCCGCTCTACAAAGGCGGTGTCCGGCCGCAGATCCATCAGCTGGGAGATGGAGGAGCGGGAACGGTTCACCGCCACGTCCTGGAAGAGCTCGCCGGTCTGGTAGAAGAGCATGACGAAGACGGCTTCCGCGTAGTCCCCGGTGCCGAAGGCGCCCACGGTGGCAATGGCCATTAGGAAGTTCTCGTCAAAGACCTGCCCGCGGACGACGCCGAGGCCCGCCTTGCGCAGAACGTCATGGCCGATGATGAGATAGGGGATCAGGTACAGGGGCCACACTGGGAAGGCGGGCTCCGGCAGGAGCTTCACGGTCAGCAGCAAAACCGCCGAGACGATGATGCGCCGGAGGATCTTCTTTTCCTTCTTGCTGAGTCCTTTCATGGAGATCCATCCTTTCGGGAGAAAGTGGGCAGAAAGGGAGTTTCCGCCCCAAGGCGGAAAGGACCGGAATCATTTTTCCGGCGACGCCCCCCAGGGCAGCCTCTCTTGCCGTTGTTGAAAAGCCGCTCCCCTTCTGTGCGGTAGGAAAATCCTTCTCATACTAGTTCTTGGTAAAAAGCTTTCAAAGCTTTTTACCAAGAACTAGTATCAGGGTGTGAACCACCGGAGAGAGGGGGCTCTCCCCGGTGCCATGCCCGCGCCATTTCAACGGTGAATTTCGCAGTCGGGCTCCACCTTTTTGCAGACGGCCACGACTTCGTCCATGATCTCCTCAAAGCGGGCGTCGTCAGCGTCCACGGTCATCTTCTGGGTCAGGAAGCTCACGGCGGCAGTGTTGACGCCGTCGATCCTGCGGATGGCCTCCTCCATCCTGGCGGCGCAGTTGGCGCAGTCCAGGTCGCTGAGATTGAAACGCTTCTTCATAATCGGTATCCTCCTTGGCGAATTTCTTTGGGAGATTCACTCGGTCACATGCTCGATGCCCTGGTCCAGGATGGTCTTTACATGCTCATCGGCGAGAGAGTAGAAAACCGTCTTGCCGTCCCGGCGGGACTTCACCAGCCGCGCGTTTTTCAGCGCCCGGAGCTGGTGCGAGATCGCTGACTGGGTCATCCCCAGCAGCGCCGCGATGTCGCAGACGCACATCTCCGACTCGAAGAGCACATACAGGATGCGCACCCGGGTGGAATCGGCAAAGATGCGGAAAAGCTCCGTCAGGTCATAGAGGGTGTCCTCCCCCGGCAGGGCCAAACGCACCTGCTCCACAATGCCCTCGTGGGCGTGGATGAAGTCGCAGCACTCCACGTTGTAGCGATCCTCCATGAATGTGCCTCCTTTCGATCATACAATTGAACAACTGTTCATGTGTTCATTATACGTATGCCCGCCGGAATGTCAAGCCCTCCCCAATAAAAAATTCTATTTTCGGGAAGGCGTCCGCCATGCCGGAAGGGAAAAATCTGCGGATTTCCTCGAAACCCTCTGGAAAACGGCAGCGGGCTATGATAAAATACTGCACTATGATTTCAGTTGGCCCCAGCGGGGGCAAAGGAGCGTTGACAATGGACGAACTTTTCCAGCGGATGCAGGCCCGGGCCTACAGGAACGCCTTCGCCGTCTACAACCACATCGACCTGGAGACCGCCGAGGAGGACCGGGCGGTGCTGAGCCTCACGGCCAGGGCCGAGAGCTGCAATCCCTACGGCATCATCCACGGCGGGGCCCTCTACACCCTGGCGGACTCCGCCTGCGGCACCGCCATCCATTCCGACGGCCGGGCCTATGTCACCCAGCGGGGGGAGCTCAGCTACCTCTCCAACCGCCGCCTGGGGGACACCGTCTGGGCCGAGGCCCGGGTCATCCACCGGGGCCGCAGCACCAGCCTCATCCACGTGGACATCCGGGACGCCGAAAGTGTTCTTCTCGCCACCGGGGACTTCAGCTACTTCTGCGTGGACCAGAACATCGGCGAGAACCCGGACATCCGGGAGTGGAAAAAGTAACTGAATGGAAAAGAGGAAAGGGCCTCCCGCATTCGGGCGTTGTTCGTAAAGCAGTAAAATATGCAAAAGGCGTGACTTTCGTGGTCACGCCTTTTGCGTTATACTAATTCTTGGTAAAAAGATTGAATCAGCAGCGCAGGGATATTGGTGCAAGACAAGGCAGCGGAGC
>CAMBID010000118.1 GCA_945867445.1 uncultured Clostridia bacterium
TCACGGATGCCCGGGGGGCGGACTGGAAGGGGCTCGGCATCGGGGACTTTCTCTCCCGCCAGACGGAGAAGCGCTTCGTGGAGGACGTCTGCGGCAAATGCGGTCTCTTTCCGGAGCCGGTGGTGGGCTTTATGAATAAGTCCGCCGTCATCACCGGCATTGAGACGCCGCTCCTGACGGAGCTCTCCCTGGGCTTCGGCAACGACGGGGAGAAGCGGCCCGAGGGCTTCCAGACCGGAAACGTCTTCGCCTCCGAACTGACGGGGCCCATCCTCGTGAAAAACCCCGCCCTCCTTCGGGAACTTGCCCGCCGCGTCCTCACCTGGGCCGGGTCGGAAGTCCCGGAGAGCGTCCCCGTGGACGAAGAGCTTCTGGCGGGCTACGCCGTCACGGCGGCGGAGCTGCGCAAGCGGGCGGAGGGCTGATCCGCCGGCAGAGCATGCGGATGTCATCGAGACGCGATCCCTCAGTCGGCCTTTGCCGCCTGCTTCCTTTCCGCAAGGAAGCCTTGGAGAAGTGATCCGATCCCGGAATCTTAACAGCCCCCTAACGGGCAGCTGTGGTATCCTATACGACAGGATGGGACGGTCTTCGCCGTCCGGAGAGGAGGCAGCCATGCCGGAAGAGAAGAAGGCCCTTGGTCAGGGCATCCGGGAATACTTCCCCGTTTCCCGGCGGGACTTCCTCATCACCGTGGGTATCCTGGCCTGCGCCACGGCGGTCTGCACACCCCTGCGGCTGGCCGGGACCACGCCGGGCTTCGCCTTCCCGGTCTTCGTGCTGGCGACGCTGCTCATCTCCCGCCTGACGGACGGCTACTTCTACGGCATCCTCTCCGCCGTGCTGGGCGTGATCTGCGTGAACTTCGCCTTCACCTCGCCCTTTCTGGCCTTCAACTTCACCATCGACGGGTATCCACTGACCTTCCTGACGCTGCTGATGGTGTCCCTCTTCACCTCCGCCCTCACCACCAAAATGAAGAAATGGGAGGCGCTCCGGGCAGAGGCGGAGAAGGAGCGGATGCGCTCGAACCTCCTGCGCTCCATCTCCCACGATATCCGCACCCCGCTTACCTCCATCATCGGCTCCGCCTCCGCCATCCTGGATAACCCGGACCTGCCCAAAGAGCAGCAGCGGGAGATGCTGGAAAACGTCCGGGACGAGGGGCAGTGGCTCATCCGGGTGGTGGAAAACCTGCTCTCCATCACCCGCATGGGGGGCGATGCCGAGCTGGTAAAGGACGAGGAGGTCGCCGAGGAGATCCTGGCCGCCGCCGCCCGGGTCTTCCGCAAGCGATTCCCGGATATCGCCATCACCGTCCGGGCGCCGGAGGAGCTTCTGATGGTCCCCATGGACCCCATCCTCATCGGCCAGGTCCTCAACAACCTGCTGGAAAACGCCGTGATCCACGGCGGGACCACCACCGCCGTCCGCCTCTCCGTCACCCGGGAGAGGGACCAGGCCCGCTTCTCCGTGGCGGACAACGGCCAGGGCATCCCGGCGGACGCGCTGCCAAGGCTCTTTGACGGCACGCTGAAGCACAACGAGACCACAGGCAGCGACGGCAAGCGGAATATGGGGCTGGGCCTCTCCGTCTGCCGGGCCATCGTCCGTGCCCACGGCGGCCAGCTCAACGCCGGAAACCGGGAGCAGGGAGCGGAATTCTACTTCACCCTGCCCCTCACCAAGGAGGAAACTGCATGAACATCCGTGAAAAGGTGCTGATCGTGGAGGACGAGAAGGGCATCTCCCAGTTCATCGCCGCGGCCCTCTCCAGCCGGGGCTATGAAGCCATCCAGGCCCACACCGGGTCGGAGGCCCTGACCATCATCTCCTCCCACTGTCCGGATCTCGTGATCCTGGACCTGGGGCTCCCGGATATGGACGGACTCTCCATCCTGGAGCAGCTCCGGGCCTGGTCCTCCCTGCCTGTGGTGGTGGTATCCGCCCGCTCCCACGAGAAGGACAAGGTCACCGCCCTGGACCTGGGGGCGGACGATTATCTCACCAAGCCCTTTGGCACGGACGAGCTCCTGGCCCGGGTCCGGGCCGCCATCCGCCACACCCGCACCGCCTCCGGCAACAGCGAGATCGCCCGCCAGGGGACCTATACCGTGGGGGAGCTCACCATCGACTACAATAAGCATCAGGCCCTCATCCGGGGGGAGAACGCCAGGCTGACCCTCAACGAGTTCCGCATCGTGGCGCTTCTCGGCAAGTACGCCGGAAAGGTCCTGACCTATGATTTCATCATCCGGGAGCTCTGGGGCCCCCAGGCCAGCTCCAATAACCAGATCCTCCGGGTGAACATGGCCAACATCCGCCGCAAGATCGAGAAGAACCCCGCCGAGCCCGAGTACTTCTTCACCGAAGTCGGCGTCGGCTACCGCCTGGCGGAGGGCAGCTGAGTTTCGTACAGGAGAAGAACCGGGACCGCCTGGCGGTCCCGGCCTTATTTTTCCGCGTTGCGGTCCCCTGCTTCCTGTGGTAGAATGGGGAAAAGGAAGGGGGGCTTCCCGATGAAGCAGAGAAAACGGATTCCCTGGGGACAGGTCATCGGCATGGGACTGTCCCTTGCCATGGGAGTGGGCTGCGGCGTGGTGCTGGCAGGCTTCCTTGACCGCTGCCCCGGGGGCACCGCATGGCCCCTGTGGGCGCTGGGGCTGGCGGCGGCCTTCCTTGCGGCCATTCTGGCCCAGGTCATCCTCCACGAGGCAGGACACCTGGTCTGCGGGCTGCTCTCGGGCTACCGCTTCAGCTCCTTCCGGGTGGGGAGCCTCATGTGGGTGAAGGCGGACGGCCGCCTGCGCCTCCGGCGTCTCCGTCTCGCCGGTACCGGCGGGCAGTGCCTGATGTCCCCGCCGGACATGGTGGACGGGAGCCTGCCCGTGACGCTCTACAACTTCGGCGGGGCGCTGGCAAACCTGCTGACGGCGGCGCTGAGCCTGCTGCTGTACGGCCCTGCCCGGGACGTGCCGCTTCTGGCGGCGTTCCTCTTGTTTCTCGCGGTCATCGGCATCTTTATGGCGGCCATGAACGGCATTCCCCTGCGGCTGGGGGGCATCGACAACGACGGCCACAACGCCCTGGCTCTGCGGCGCGACCCGGCGGCCCTCCGGGCCTTCTGGGGGCAGATGCGGGTGGCGGAGGCCCAGACCCGGGGCCTCCGGCTCCGGGAGATGCCGGAGGACTGGTTCTGGATGCCCGGGGACGAGGCGCTGCGGAACCCCATGACGGCGGCCCAGGGCGTCCTGGTCTGCAACCGGCTTCTGGACGAGGGGCGGCTGGCCGAGGCGGACCGGGCCATGGCCCTTCTGCGGGCGGTGTCCCAGGGCCTCCCGGGGCTCTACCGGGGGCTCCTCCTCTGCGACCGGGTGACGGTGGAGCTGCTGGGGGAGGCCCGTCCGGCGGTGCTGGAGGGCTTCCTGACGCAGGAACAGGTGAAGTTCATGGGGCAGATGAAGCGCTTCCCCACGGTGCTGCGGACCCGGTACCTCCACACCCTGCTGGCGGAGAAGGACGCCGCCAAGGCAGAGCGCATCCGGCAGGACTTTGAGCGGGCCGCCAAGACCTACCCCTACCCCGCGGACATCACCGCGGAACGGGAGCTCCTGGCCCTGGGGGACGCGAAAGCGGCCGGGATCGCGAAAACCTGAACAGAGAAAGGACCGCCGAAGGCGGTCCTTTCTCTGTTCATACTCTTTCTTGATAAAAATCTTTGATTTTTATCAAGAAGGCGCCGCTGTCAGCGTCGCCCTTTTGCGGCAGTCTGCCGCAAAAGCCGTCTCATAAGTTCTTGACGCGCCTGCGGCGCTATCAAAAGCTTTGAAAGCTTTTTATCAAGAACTAGTATGAAATCC